>NZ_CBCPLW010000027.1:0-60120 GCF_965119515.1 Aeromonas sp. Marseille-Q7275 | reverse complement strand
AAGTGGAATTCTACTCAACCGCCTTCTCGAGTCAAGCCTTATTTTCAAAGGCTTTTCGAGGTTATCGACCGGGTTCTTTGCGTTGCCGCTTGCCCTGTCGATGGAGGCGCATTATAGGGAGCTGAAACTTTCTGGCAAGCCCCTCAAGGCAATAAAATTGCAAAAAATGGCAATTTTTTAGTTATTCATAACCAAGCACAGCTTTTATACAAACTTATCCACAAAATGAACCTAAGTTAGGAGCAAGTTGGTAGCGTTCCTTGTATAGGTCTCTGCATCTTGTTGGTACTTACACCCCTGCACCAGGTAAATGAAGGCTCGCCTCGCAGAAGAGGAATACCTATATAAGGAAGAAGCAGACGAAGGGCTAGGTTAATAGCCACAGTACAGTTGAGGCAGTTGAGGCAGTTGAGGCAGTTGAGGCAGTTGAGGCAGTTGAGGCAGTTGAGGCAGTTGAGGCAGTTGAGGCAGTTGAGGCAGTTGAGGCAGTTGAGGCAGTATCAGAATCCATTAAAAGAAAAGCCGGGACAAGCCCGGCTTTTTCTTTATCACTCAGCAGCTGCTTCAGCAGCGGCCGGGCGGTCTACCAGCTCAATGTAAGCCATAGGGGCGTTGTCGCCTGCACGGAAACCGCATTTCAGAATGCGAGTATAGCCGCCGGCGCGCTCCAGGTAGCGCGGGCCCAGTTCATTGAACAGCTTAGCCACGATCGCGTTATCGCGAGTACGGGCAAATGCCAGGCGACGATTAGCAACGCTATCAGTCTTGGCAAGGGTGATCAGCGGTTCAACTACACGACGCAGCTCTTTTGCCTTAGGCAGAGTCGTCTTGATGATCTCATGACGAACCAGGGAGCTGGCCATGTTGCGGAACATAGCCTGACGATGGCTGCTGTTCCGGTTCAGTTGACGACCACTCAAACGATGGCGCATGACCTTATCCTTCTAACTAAATCTGTGAAACCCGTAATCTGGATTACTCGTCAGCGATGCTGGCGGGCGGCCAGTTCTCAAGGCGCATGCCAAGAGACAGACCACGGGAGGCCAACACGTCCTTGATCTCAGTCAGGGACTTCTTACCGAGGTTAGGAGTTTTAAGCAACTCAACTTCGGTACGCTGTACCAGATCACCAATATAGTGGATAGCTTCTGCCTTCAGACAGTTCGCTGAACGAACTGTCAGCTCCAAATCATCGACAGGACGCAGCAGAATCGGATCAAACTCGGGTTTCTCTTCTTTCTTCTCGGGCACGCTGACATCGCGCAGATCCACGAAGGCTTCCAGCTGCTCGGCCAAAATAGTGGCAGAACGGCGAATGGCTTCTTCCGGATCCAGAGTACCATTGGTCTCCATGTCGATAACCAGCTTGTCCAAGTCGGTGCGCTGTTCCACACGTGCCGCCTCAACATTGTAGGCGATGCGAACGATGGGGCTGAACGCGGAGTCCAGCAGCAGGCGACCAATAGGACGCTCTTCATCATCGTTGTGAACACGAGCAGAAGCAGGCACATAACCACGACCGCGCTGAACTTTCAGACGCATGCTGATCTCAGCATTGGCGCCTGTCAGGTGGCAGATTACGTGCTCCGGGTTTACGATCTCGACTTCATCACCGTGAGTGATATCACCAGCGGTAACGGGGCCTGTTCCAGACTTGGTCAGGGACAGAGTTACCTCGTCCTTGCCTTCCAGCTTCACAGCGATACCTTTCAGGTTGAGCAGGATTTCAAGAATGTCTTCCTGTACACCTTCTTTGCTGCTGTACTCGTGCAGTACTCCGTCGATCTCGACTTCAGTAACTGCACAACCGGGCATAGATGACAGCAAAATACGACGCAGGGCATTACCCAGCGTGTGACCAAAGCCACGCTCAAGCGGCTCGAGAGTCACTTTCGCGTGAGTCGGGCTAACTTGCTCGATGTCAACTAGCCGCGGTTTAAGAAAATCTGTTACAGAACCCAGCATTGTGTCCTCTCTTTAGAAGCTAGCTTTACTTGGAGTAAAGCTCGACGATCAGCTGTTCGTTAATGTCGGCAGACAGGTCGGAACGCTCTGGCAGGCGCTTGAAGGCACCTTCCATCTTAGCAGCGTCAACCTCTACCCAAGTCGGCTTCTCGCGCTGACCAGCAACTTCCAGGGAAGCTTTGATACGCGCTTGCTTCTTAGCCTTCTCGCGAACGCAGATCACGTCCTCAGGGGATACCTGGAAAGAAGGAACATTCACAACGCGGCCGTTTACCATGATGGCTTTGTGGCTCACCAGCTGACGAGACTCAGCACGAGTGGCGCCGAAGCCCATGCGGTAGACGACGTTGTCCAGACGACCTTCCAGCAGCTGCAACAGGTTTTCACCGGTGTTACCCTTTTGACGGGCAGCGTCGCGGTAGTAGTTGCGGAACTGTTTTTCCAATACGCCGTAGATACGACGTACTTTTTGTTTCTCGCGCAGTTGCACGCCATAGTCGGACAGACGCGCTTTACGCGCACCGTGTTGACCAGGAACGGTGTCAATCTTGCACTTAGAATCAATCGCACGAACACCAGACTTCAGGAAGAGGTCGGTGCCCTCACGACGGCTAAGCTTAAGCTTAGGACCGATATATCTTGCCATCTTCTTTCTCCAACAATCCTAGACCAAGTAGCTACAGCGTTATACGCGGCGCTTCTTGGGAGGACGACAACCGTTGTGCGGGATCGGAGTCACATCAGTAATATTAGTGATGCGGAAACCAGCCGCGTTCAGAGCGCGGATGGAAGACTCACGACCGGGACCCGGACCTTTGACCATGACTTCCAGGTTCTTCACGCCGTATTCTTTGGCGATCTCACCAGCACGCTCAGCAGCTACCTGGGCAGCAAACGGAGTGGACTTACGGGAACCACGGAAACCGGAACCACCAGAGGTAGCCCAAGACAGAGCATTGCCCTGACGGTCAGTAATGGTCACGATTGTGTTGTTGAAAGATGCATGAACGTGCGCAATACCGTCGCTCACTTGCTTTTTAACGCGCTTGCGAGCACGAGTCGGAGTTTTAGCCATTTTCTACCTTCCCGTTACTTCTTGATAGCCTTGCGCGGACCCTTACGGGTACGAGCGTTGGTCTTGGTACGTTGACCACGAACAGGCAGGCTACGACGGTGACGCAAACCACGGTAGCAACCCAGATCCATCAATCGCTTGATGTTCATGGAAATCTGACGACGCAGGTCACCTTCAACGGTGAATTTACCTACTTGTTCACGCAGACTCTCGATCTGAGCTTCGTCCAGGTCTTTAATTTTCACATTCTCAGCGATACCGGCTGCGGCACAGATGGCCTTGGAGCGGGTACGACCGACGCCATAAATCGCAGTCAACGCAATGACTGCATGCTTATGGTCAGGAATGTTAATGCCAGCGATACGGGCCACTATTCACTCCTACATATAGTAGATAACGACCACCACAAAGCCCGTGAGCGGATACGTGGCGGTCAACCAATACACAACAAAAGTTGGCTGGCTATATTAGCCAGCACAACTATTTGTTGCAAGTACTAACCGTAAAAAATTAGCCTTGGCGCTGTTTATGCTTTGGCTCGCTGCAAATCACACGCACCACACCGTGACGCTTGATGATTTTGCAGTTACGGCAGATTGCCTTAACGGAAGCACGAACTTTCATTGCTTAACTCCGTAACTACGCCGACCTTTAGCGGCCGTAGCCCTTCAGGTTGGCCTTCCTCAGGACGTCGCCATATTGATGAGACATCATATGGGTCTGAACCTGAGCCATGAAGTCCATGATAACTACCACGATAATCAGCAGCGAAGTGCCACCGAAGTAGAACTGTACGTTCCAGGCAGTCATCAAGAACTGGGGTACCAGACAGATAAAGGTTATATAGAGCGCACCTGCCAATGTCAGGCGAGTCATAACCTTATCGATGTAACGTGCTGTCTGCTCGCCCGGGCGGATCCCCGGGATAAAGGCTCCACTCTTCTTCAGATTATCTGCTGTCTCGCGGGGGTTGAACACCAGCGCGGTATAGAAGAAGCAGAAGAAGATAATGGCTGCTGCATAGAGCATCTCATACAAGGGTTGACCCGGCTGCAGGACCATAGAGACCTGTTGCAGGACATCAGCCACCTTGCCCTCACCCTGACCAAACCAAGAGGTAATGGTCCCTGGGAAGAGGATGATGCTGGATGCGAAAATCGCAGGAATCACACCGGCCATATTCACTTTCAACGGCAGGTGTGTGCTTTGCGCGGCGAATACCTGGCGGCCTTGTTGACGCTTGGCATAGTTAACGACGATACGACGCTGACCACGCTCCACGAACACCACAAAGTAAGTCACTGCGAAAACAATCAAGCCCAGCAACAACAACAGCAGGATGTGCAATTCCCCTTGACGTGCCTGTTCGGCCGTAGCGCCAATGGCATGAGGCAGACCAGCAACGATACCCGTGAAAATAATCAGCGAGATACCATTACCAATCCCACGCTCGGTAATCTGTTCACCCAACCACATCAAGAACATGGTACCGGTGACCAGACTCACAACGGCCGTGAAATAGAAGCCCAAACCCGGATGAGTCACGAGTCCTTGCATCATATTCGGCAGACCGGTTGCAATACCAATGGCCTGGAACGTTCCCAAAACCAGCGTGCCCCAACGGGTATATTGGCTAATCTTGCGACGGCCAGATTCACCCTCTTTCTTGAGTTCAGCAAGAGCAGGATGAACCACAGTCAGCAGCTGGATAATGATCGACGCCGAAATGTACGGCATGATCCCCAGCGCAAGAATAGAAGCACGCGAGAGTGCACCACCACTGAACATGTTGAACATCTCAATGATGGTGCCCTTCTGTTGTTGGAACAACTCGGCCAGTACGGCGGCGTCAATACCAGGAATCGGCACATAAGAGCCTGCGCGGAACACGATAATTGCCCCGAGAACGAAGAGCAGACGGCTCTTCAGTTCACTCAGACCACCTTGTGCTTTAACATCCAATCCTGGTTTCTTAGCCATTGTACTGATTATTCCTCGATTTTACCGCCAGCGGCCTCGATGGCTGCGCGTGCACCTTTGGTGACGGACAGACCACGAACGGTCACAGCACGGTCAATGTTGCCAGACAGAACAACTTTAGCGAAAACGATGTTCTTGGTAACAACACCGGCTTGCTTCAGAGTGCTCAGATCGACCACATCACCTTCTACCAGGGCGATTTCGTTCAGGCGCACTTCGGCAGAAACCAAAGATTTGCGAGAGAAGAAACCGAACTTCGGCAGACGGATTTTCAAAGGCATCTGGCCACCCTCGAAACCGTTGCGGACTTTACCGCCACCGGAACGAGAAGTTTGACCTTTCACACCACGACCACCGGTCTTGCCCAGACCAGAACCGATACCACGGCCCGGACGGTGCTTAACACGCTTGGAACCAGCGGCCGGAGACAGAGTATTCAGACGCATGCTTAGCCCTCCACCTTAACCATGTAATAAACCTGGTTGATCATGCCGCGTACGCAGGGAGTATCTTCCAGCTCAACGGTGTGACCAATGCGACGCAGACCCAGACCACGCAGAGTCGCCTTATGCTTTGGCAGACGGCCGATAGAGCTGCGAGTTTGAGTTACTTTTACAGTGTTAGCCATGTCGCATTACCCCAGAATTTCTTCAACGCGCAGACCACGCTTAGCAGCGATCTGTTCCGGTGATTGACCGTGAACCAGAGCGTCTACAGTTGCGCGAACAACGTTGATTGGGTTGGTGGAACCGTAGGTCTTAGCCAGCACGTTGTGGATACCGGCAACTTCCAGCACAGCACGCATGGCGCCGCCTGCAATGATACCAGTACCTTGTGAGGCCGGCTTCATGAACACGGTGGAACCGGAGTGAACACCGCGCACCGGGTGGTGCAGAGTGCCGTTGTTCAGCTCAACCTTGTTCAGGTTACGCTTAGCCTGTTCCATTGCCTTTTGAATGGCAGCCGGAACTTCACGGGCTTTACCGTAACCGTAACCTACACGGCCGTTACCATCACCCACCACGGTCAACGCGGTGAAGGACATGATACGACCACCTTTAACAGTTTTCGAAACACGGTTTACTGCAATCAGCTTTTCTTGCAGTTCGCCGGCTTGAGATTCGACTTTAGCCATCTTCGACTCCTAGCTTAGAACTGAAGACCAGCGTCACGAGCAGCGGCAGCCAGAGCGGCTACACGACCGTGATACTTGAAACCGGAACGATCGAAAGATACGTTCTGAACGCCTTTGGCAATAGCACGCTCAGCGATTGCTTTACCTACAGCGGTAGCAGCATCTGCGTTACCGGTGTATTTAATAGCTTCACTGATGGCTTTCTCTACTGTAGAAGCAGAGGCCAGAACTTCGGAACCGTTGGCTGCGATAACCTGCGCATAGATATGACGCGGGGTACGGTGAACAACCAGACGGGTAGCTCCCAGTTCCTGCATCTTTTTCCGAGCACGAGTAGCACGACGGAGACGAGCTGCTTTCTTGTCCATAGTGTTACCTTACTTCTTCTTAGCTTCTTTAGTACGCACTTGCTCGTTGGCATAGCGTACACCCTTGCCCTTGTAGGGCTCCGGAGCGCGGTAAGCACGGATATCGGCGGCGACTTGGCCAACCAGCTGCTTGTCCACACCACGCAGAATGATCTCTGTGGCGGACGGACATTCAGCGGTGACACCAGCCGGCAGCGCATGCTCAACCGGGTGAGAGAAGCCCAGAGCCAGCGCGACAGCATTGCCCTTGATGGAGGCTTTGTAACCTACACCAACCAGCTGCAGCTTGCGCTCGAAGCCTTGGGTAACACCGACTACCATGTTGTTGACCAATGCACGGGCAGTACCGGCCTGAGCGTCAGCACCAGCGATGCCGTCGCGCGGGGCGAACTTCAGTACATTGTCTTCTTTGGTCACTTCTACACCGGCGTGGATGGAACGAACCAGAGAACCTTTACCACCTTTGATGGACAGTTCCTGACCGTTCAGAGTCACCTCTACGCCAGCAGGAATAGTGACGGGTGCCTTAGCAACGCGAGACATTTCCGACCTCCTATTAAGCGACGTAGCAGATGATCTCACCACCCATGCTTGCCTTGCGAGCAGCACGGTCGGTCATCACACCTTTAGACGTGGACACGATAGCAACACCGAGACCGCCCATGACTTTCGGCAGATCAGTAGTGCGCTTGTAAATACGCAGGCCGGGACGGCTCACGCGTTGGATCAGTTCTACAACCGGCTTGCCCTGGAAATATTTCAATTCAATTTCCAGTTCCGGCTTCACGTCACCAGCTACGTTGTAGCCAGCGATGTAACCTTCTTCCTTCAGCACTTTGGCGATAGCCACTTTCAGCTTGGAAGAAGGCATGGAAACCGCAACTTTGCTCGCCGCCTGACCGTTACGGATGCGGGTCAGCATATCCGCGATCGGATCTTGCATGCTCATAGTCTAACTCCCGAGATTCTTACCAAGAGGCCTTTTTGAGGCCCGGAATTTCGCCCTTCATGGCATGCTCACGCACCTTGATGCGAGAGAGGCCAAACTTCCGCAGGAAACCGTGCGGACGACCAGTGATGTTGCAACGGTTACGCTGGCGGGACGGACTGGAATCACGGGGCAGCTGTTGCAGTTGCAAGACAGCATCCCAACGCGCTTCTTCAGAAGCGTTCATATCAACGATGATAGCTTTCAGCTCGGTACGCTTGGTCGCGAACTTGGCTGCCAGCTTCGCACGCTTTGCTTCACGTGCTTTCATGGATGTTTTAGCCATAACCCTAACCTTACTTGCGGAATGGGAAGTTAAAGGCAGCCAGCAGAGCACGGCCTTCTTCGTCGGTATTCGCGGAAGTGGTGATGGTGATATCCAGACCACGGACGCGATCGACCTTGTCATAGTCGATTTCCGGGAAGATGATTTGCTCACGCACGCCCATGGAGTAGTTACCACGGCCATCGAACGCCTTGGCGTTCAGACCACGGAAGTCACGGATACGCGGTACGGAGATGCAAATCAGCCGTTCCAGGAACTCCCACATACGCTCGCCACGCAGGGTTACTTTACAACCTATCGGGTAGCCTTCACGAATCTTGAAGCCCGCAACAGATTTGCGTGCTTTGGTGATCAGCGGTTTCTGACCGGAAATGGCAGCCATATCGGCAGCAGCATTTTCCAGCAACTTCTTGTCAGAGATCGCTTCACCAACACCCATGTTCAGGGTGATTTTCTCGATCCGAGGGACTTGCATGATAGTCTTGTAACCGAACTGCTTGGACAGTTCATTTACTACATCGGATTTGTAGTAATCATGCAGTTTCGCCATCGTTAAACTCCAATTACTTCACAAGTTCGCCGGTGGATTTGAAGAAACGGACTTTCTTGCCGTCTTCAATCCGGAAACCAACGCGGTCAGCCTTGCCAGTGGCAGAGTTGAACAGCGCGATGTTAGATACATCGATGGGGGCTTCTTTGGTGACGATACCGCCAGCCTGACCCAGTGCGGGTACCGGCTTCTGGTGTTTCTTCACCTGGTTGATGCCTTCCACGATTACCTTACCTTTTGCAATCAGGACTTGAGTGACTTTGCCACGCTTGCCCTTGTCTTTGCCGGTAAGAACAATTACTTCGTCTTCGCGACGGATTTTAGCTGCCATCGTTCGACTCCTTACAGTACTTCGGGTGCCAGGGACACAATCTTCATGAACTTCTCATTACGGAGTTCACGGGTCACCGGGCCAAAAATACGAGTACCGATTGGCTGTTGGTTGTTGTTAAGCAACACAGCCGCATTGTTGTCGAAACGGATGACAGAGCCGTCCGGACGACGAACGCCTTTACGGGTGCGTACGACCACCGCGTTATACACATCACCTTTCTTCACTTTACCGCGAGGAATAGCTTCCTTGATGGAAACCTTGATGATGTCGCCGATGCCGGCATAACGGCGGTGCGAACCACCCAGAACCTTAATACACATTACACTGCGAGCGCCGGAGTTGTCGGCAACACCCAGCATACTTTGCATCTGGATCATCTTAGTGCTCCGCTTTGTTTACTTCTTATCCCTGATGGGATCTGGCTGCCTTCAAAAGGCGCGAAACTATAACACAGGTATTTTTGAAAAGGTAGCCTAAAAAACAAACGGCCCCTATGGGGGGCCGTTTGGGCTAGAAAGTACCGAATTAGGCCTTTTCTACGACAGCAACCAGGGTCCAGGACTTGGTCTTGGACAGCGGGCGGCATTCGCGGATTTCCACGAGGTCGCCAGCTTTACACTCGTTGTTCTCGTCATGTACGTGCAGCTTGGTAGTGCGCTTGATGATCTTACCGTAGATCGGGTGCTTTACCTTGCGCTCGATAGCGACGGTGATGGACTTGTCCATCTTGTCGCTGATTACACGACCTTGCAGAGTACGGATCTTGTCAGTCATTACGCACCTGCCTTCTCAGTCAGTACAGTCTTGATACGTGCGACGTCACGACGCACTTGTTTCAGAGTGTGAGTCTGAGCCAGTTGGCCGGTGGAAGCTTGCATGCGCATGTTGAATTGCTCACGCAGCAGACCCAGCAGCTCCTGGTTCAGTTCTTCGACGCTCTTTTGACGCAGATCTTGGGCTTTCATCACATCACCGTCTTAATTACGAAAGTGGTCTGAACGGACAGCTTAGCTGCGGCCAGGGCAAACGCTTCACGCGCCAGAGCCTCAGGTACACCATCCATCTCGTACAGAACCTTGCCAGGCTGGATCGGGCAGACCCAATATTCCACGTTACCCTTACCTTTACCCATACGAACTTCGAGGGGCTTTTCGGTGATGGGCTTGTCCGGGAACACACGGATCCAGATCTTACCTTGACGCTTTACGTGACGGGTCATGGCACGACGGGCTGCTTCGATTTGACGAGCAGTCAGTTGACCACGAGATGTCGCCTTCAGGCCAAAGGTACCGAAGGATACTTCGTTACCAGAGTTGGCCAGACCGCGGTTACGACCCTTATGGGTCTTGCGGAATTTAGTACGCTTAGGTTGCAACATTTACCGAATCTCCTTACTTAGCAGCGCGGCGCTTGTTGTCACGCTTGGGCTTTGCAGGAGCTTGCTCTTGAGCAGCGGCAGCGTTAACAGCAGCCAGACCGCCCAGAACTTCGCCCTTGAAGATCCAAACTTTGACGCCGATCACACCGTAAGTGGTGTGGGCTTCAGAAGTTGCGTAGTCGATGTCGGCACGCAGGGTGTGCAAAGGCACACGACCTTCACGGTACCATTCGGTACGCGCGATTTCAGCGCCGCCCAGACGACCGGACACTTCTACTTTGATGCCCTTGGCACCCAGGCGCATGGCGTTCTGTACGGCGCGCTTCATAGCGCGACGGAACATTACGCGACGTTCCAGCTGAGAAGTGATGCTGTCGGCAACGAGTTTGCCATCCAGCTCCGGCTTGCGGACTTCGGAAATGTTGATCTGAGCAGGCACGCCAGCAATAGCGGCTACAGCTTTGCGCAGTTTCTCAACGTCTTCGCCTTTCTTGCCGATCACGACACCCGGACGAGCGGTGTGAATGGTCACACGGATGCTCTTGGCCGGACGCTCGATGGTGATCTTGGACAAGGAAGCGTTTTTCAGCTCCTTGGTCAGGAACTGGCGTACTTGGAAATCGCTGTACAGGTTGTCAGCGAAGTCTTTGGTGTTCGCGAACCAGGTAGAATTCCAAGGCTTGGTAATACCCAGGCGAATGCCATTAGGATGTACTTTCTGACCCATTGCTTATCTCCCAGCCTTAGCGTCGGATACCACTACAGTGATGTGAGCGGTACGCTTGAGGATACGATCCGCGCGACCTTTGGCACGCGGGCGGATGCGCTTCATGGAGGGACCTTCGTCTACCATGATGGTGGCAACACGCAGGGCGTCGATGTCGGCGCCTTCGTTGTGCTCAGCGTTTGCAATGGCAGATTCCAGCACTTTCTTCACCAGAACCGCAGCCTTTTTCGGGCTGAAGGTCAGGATGTTCAGAGCCTTGTCTACGGACAGACCACGTACTTGATCGGCTACCAGACGAGCTTTCTGGGCAGAAGTACGGGCATAACGGTGTTTAGCGATAGCTTCCATCATTTATCCCTTAGCGCTTCTTAGCCTTCTTATCAGCAGCATGGCCGCGATAAGTACGAGTCGGTGCGAATTCACCCAGTTTGTGACCGATCATTTCTTCGGTAACGAAAACCGGAACGTGCTGACGACCATTATGGACAGCGATGGTCAAACCGATCATGTTCGGGATGATCATTGAACGACGGGACCAGGTCTTAACCGGCTTTTTATCCCCGCTTTCCACCGCTTTCTCTACCTTCTTCAGCAAGTGCAGGTCAATAAATGGACCCTTCTTGAGAGAACGTGGCATGGTGATTCCTCTATGTTAACAATTACTTGTTACGACGACGTACGATGTACTTGTCGGTACGCTTGTTCTTACGGGTCTTGAAGCCCTTAGCCTTCTGGCCCCATGGGGACACAGGCTGCATGCCCTTGTTACGACCCTCACCACCACCGTGCGGGTGATCAACCGGGTTCATCGCCATACCGCGAACGGTCGGACGAATACCACGCCAGCGGTTTGCACCGGCTTTACCCAGTTGACGCAGCATGTGCTCGGAGTTACCCACTTCACCAATGGTGGCGCGGCACTCGGCCAGAACTTTACGTACTTCGCCGGAACGCAGACGCAGAGTTACATAGTTACCTTCACGAGCCAGAATCTGGATGAAAGTACCAGCGGAACGAGCCAGCTGAGCACCTTTACCAGGCTTCATTTCTACGGCGTGAACGGTAGAACCAACCGGGATGTTACGCATCGGCAGGGAGTTACCTACCTTGATCGCAGCATCAGCACCAGAAGCGATAGCATCACCTGCTTTCAGGCCTTTCGGAGCCAGGATGTAACGACGCTCACCGTCTGCATACAGCACCAGGGCGATGTTTGCGGTACGGTTAGGATCGTATTCCAGACGCTCTACTTTGGCCGGAATGCCGTCTTTGTCGCGTTTGAAGTCGACGATACGGTAGTGTTGCTTGTGACCACCACCGATATGACGGGTAGTGATACGGCCGTTGTTGTTACGACCACCGGACTTGCTTTTGCTGTCCAGCAGAGCGGCGAAGGGCTTGCCCTTGTACAGCTCTTGGTTGACGATCTTGACGACGTGGCGGCGGCCCGGAGAAGTAGGCTTGCACTTAACGATTGCCATTTTTGAGAACTCCTCTTACTCGGCTGCGCCCATGAAGTCGATGTCCTGACCAGCTTTCAGGGTCACATAAGCCTTTTTCCAATCGGAACGACGGCCTACACGCGCACCTGAGCGCTTGGTCTTACCCTTCATGTTCAGGGTACGGACGGTCTCAACTTCGACCTCGAACAGTTTCGCAACTGCAGCTTTGACTTCCGCCTTGGTGGCATCAACAGCAACTTTGAACACGATAGTGTTCTGCTTTTCTGCGACCATGGTGCTCTTTTCAGAGATGTGCGGAGCCTTCAGAACTTTCAACAGACGTTCTTCGCGGATCATGCCAGCATCTCCTCGATTTGCTTAACTGCGTCAGCAGTCATCAGAATCTTGTCGAAAGCGATCAGGCTGACCGGGTCGATACCGGCAACATCACGCACGTCGACCTTGTACAGGTTGCGAGCAGCCAGGAACAGGTTCTCATCGACTTCAGCAGTCACGATCAGAACGTCAGTCAGTTCCATTTCTTTCAGCTTGGCGATCAGTTCTTTGGTCTTCGGCGCTTCGATGCCGAATTTCTCGACAACGATCAGGCGCTCTTGACGTACCAGCTCGGACAGGATGCTACGGATAGCGCCGCGGTACATCTTCTTGTTTACTTTCTGGCTGTGATCTTGCGGCTTAGCAGCAAAGGTCACACCACCGGAACGCCAGATGGGCGAACGGATGGAGCCAGCACGGGCACGACCAGTACCCTTCTGACGCCACGGCTTTTTGCCGCCACCAGACACTTCAGAGCGAGTCAGCTGCGCACGAGTACCCTGACGGGCACCAGCGGCATATGCAACGACGACCTGGTGAACCAGAGCTTCGTTGAATTCGCGCCCGAAGGTAGTCTCGGAAACTTCAAGAGCGCTCTTGGCGTCTTTCATTACCAATTCCATTACTATCTCCTCAGACGTTACGCTTTGACGGCAGGTTTGACGATCACGTTGCCGTTGGTTGCACCCGGTACTGCGCCTTTGATGAGCAGCAGGTTGCGTTCAGCGTCAACACGAACCAGTTCCAGGTTCTGAGTCGTTACACGCTCAGCACCCATGTGACCAGCCATCTTTTTGCCCTTGAATACACGGCCCGGGGTCTGGTTTTGACCGATGGAGCCAGGTACACGGTGGGACAGGGAGTTACCGTGGGTCATATCCTGGGTGCGGAAGTTCCAGCGCTTAACAGTACCGGCAAAACCTTTACCCTTGGATGTGCCGGTAACGTCTACCAGCTTAACGTCAGCGAGAAGATCTACTTTCAGCTCGCTACCAACAGTGAAAGTTTCACCGTTGTTCAGGCGGAATTCCCACAGACCGCGACCGGCTTCTACACCAGCTTTGGCGAAGTGGCCAGCTTCCGGCTTGGTCACACGGCTGGCTTTTTTGGCGCCAGTGGTAACCTGAATAGCGTTGTAGCCGTCGGTTTCTACAGATTTGACCTGAGTTACACGGTTAGCTTCAACTTCGATAACAGTCACCGGGATAGAAACGCCATCTTCAGTGAAGATGCGAGTCATACCCACTTTGCGACCTACAAGACCGATTGTCATTGTTATCAACCTCTTTCCGTAATTAACCCAGGCTGATCTGGACGTCTACACCAGCTGCCAGATCCAGACGCATCAGGGCGTCTACGGTCTTGTCAGTCGGCTCAACGATGTCTACCAGACGCTTGTGAGTGCGGATCTCGTACTGATCACGCGCATCTTTGTTGACGTGCGGGGAGATCAGGACGGTGAAGCGCTCTTTGCGAGTCGGCAGCGGAATAGGACCGCGAACCTGCGCGCCGGTGCGCTTTGCAGTTTCAACGATTTCCGCAGTGGATTGATCGATCAGGCGATGATCAAAAGCCTTCAGGCGGATACGGATTCTTTGGTTCTGCATTGACAGAGCTCCAATAGATAAAAGAACATAAATCAACACCGCCCGACCGGGAATACTCCCGCCAGAGGTGCGATTTTTCACGTTTCCCCCCATATCGGGAGGACTGTATGGCTGGCGACTCGTAAACGGGAAGCTCAGCAAGCAGACATATCGTCTGGCATGCCTCATGGGCAAGCGGAGGGGATTATACGGATTTTTTCAATTCGCGCAAGAGAAGGCGGACAGATTGTGCGCAATTTTGTGTGGCGGATGGATCTCGCCGGCGATAGCTCCCCTGCCCGCCACAAAGCGGTAACGACAATGTTGCAAACAGGCTGATAGACTGCCCCCTTGCCTCAGTCAGCGGAACGACCCCGATGCTCAAGAATCAGAAGAAAGCCTATCAATACGGACTCTGCGCCGTCGCCCTCTGGTCGACGGTGGCCACCGCCTTCAAGATCTCCCTCACCTATTTCGAGCCGGTGCAGCTGCTGCTGGTCGCCGCCATCACCTCGACCCTGACCCTGGGGTCCATCGTGGCGATCCAGGGCAAGCTGCCCCTGCTGCTGAGCTATCTCAGGGCCCGCCCTTTCTATTATCTGGCCCTGGGAGTGTTGAACCCCTTCCTCTACTATCTGCTGCTGTTCAAGGCCTATGATCTGCTGCCGGCCCAGCAGGCCCAGACCCTCAACTACACCTGGGCCATCACCTTGAGCTTGCTGGCCGTCCCCTTCCTCGGCCAGAAGCTCCGTCGCCGTGACGGCGTGGCCATAGTGCTGGGCTACTTCGGCGCCCTGGTGATCGCCACCAGGGGGGATGTGTTCGGCCTGCAATTCGACAGCCCGCTCGGCGTGACGCTGGCCCTGGTCTCGACCCTCATCTGGGCGGGCTACTGGATCCTCAATACCCGCAATCAGGGGGATCCCATCGTCAGCCTGCTGCTCGGCTTCCTCATCAGCCTGCCTTTCATCGTGGTGGCGACCTGGCTGCTCGCCGACTTTGCCATGACCGCCTGGCAGGGCTGGCTCGGTGCCATCTATGTGGGGCTGTTCGAGATGGGCTTCGGCTTCGTGCTCTGGCTGATGGCCCTGCGCCACGCAACCAACACCGCCCCCATCAGCAACCTTATCTTCATCTCGCCGTTTGCTTCGCTGGTGCTGCTCAACCTGTTGATCGGCGAGAGCATCCACCCGGCTACTCCCATAGGGCTGGCGCTGATCGTCGCCGCCCTGCTGATCCAGCAACTCAAATACGGCAAGCGCTACCGCAAGACAGCCGAGCCACAAGCCTGACAATGCAGAAGGGCGCATCCACAGATGCGCCCTTCGTTCAATCCATCCACTCCAGCGGCTGGTGCTTGGGTAGCCGGATCTCCACCAGCAAGCCTCCCAGCTCGGAGCGGCCCAGCCTGATGGTGCCGTGGTGCTGGGAGACTATCTTGGCGACTATGGCCAGCCCCAGGCCACTGCCGCCGCCGGTGCGCGCCACATTGCCCTGGGTAAAGGGCTTGAGCACCCGGGAATAGTCCTGCTCTGCTATCCCGGGGCCATTGTCGGAGAGCCGCAACCTGACCCAGTGACCATCGTCCTTCAGCTCGGCCTGCAGCCGGGTCGCGCCGTAGCGCACCGCATTGCCCGACAGGTTGTTGAGGATGCGCCGTATGCTGATGGGATGGCAGGCCACCCGCACCGCCTGCTCCGGCAGGAGCAGCTCCACCTCCAGCCCCTGATCGGTCTGCATCAGCAGCGCATCGTGGATGAGCTGGGTCAGATCGATGGGCTGGGCATCCAGCCCCTCGTTCGGCCGGATATAGTCGATGAACTGGTCTATGATGCCGTTGGACTCGTCGATGTCCGCATTGATGCTCTCCTTGAGATACTCATCCCCGGAGGACATCATCTCGGTCGCCAGCCGGATACGGGTCAGAGGGGTGCGCAGATCGTGGGAGACCCCGGCCATCATCAGGTTACGCTCTTCGATAAGGCCCTTGATGGAGTGCGACATGTGGTTGAAGGTGCGGGTCAGGCGGCGCACCTCCCGCGAACCGTGCTCTCCCAGGGCATCGGGGAAGTTGCCTCGCGCCACCGCCACGGCCCCCGCCTCCAGATCCTCCAGCGGCCGCACCAGCTGGCGGGCGAAACGCCAGGCGGCAAACAGGGTCACCACCAGCAGCACGCTCATGTAGATGATGAGGGGCTCTATGTCGTCATCCTCTATCTCGGTCAGGGGGATGCGCACCCACATCTGGCTAGCCTGGGGCGGCTGGATCCAGATGATGTAGTGGTCCTGGATCTCGACCCTGACCCTGGTTTCCCCCTTCAGCTCCCGACTGATGTTCTCCTCCAGATAGGGGTAGGGCTTGGACTCCTTGAGTCCGTGCTGCTCCGCCTCGCTCTGGGTGTAGATGTCGCTGCCCGTGGTCACATAGACCAGCGCCTCGGCATCCTCGCTCAGGGCAAGCTGGTTGCTGTCGACCGGGAAGATGAGCTTGACCTGATTGGCCAGCAGGTGACTGATCTGCTTGACGGTGGGCGCCAGCAGATAGTTGTAGAAGGTGGCGTAGGAGACGACCTGATAGACCACCAGCACGGCGGCCAGGAACCAGAGCATGCGGGAGAACATGCTGCCCACTTTTTTCATTCCCCGTCACCGTCCGGCACGAAGACATAGCCCAGGCCCCACACCGTCTGCAGGTAACGGGGCTGGGCCGGGTCCTGTTCCAGCAGGCGGCGCAGGCGGGAAACCTGCACATCTATGCTGCGCTCTGTGGCTGTGTACTCCCGCCCCCGGGCCAGGTTCATCAGCTTGTCCCGGGAGAGCGGCTCGCGAGGGTGGCTCACCAATACCTTGAGGACGGCAAACTCGCCGCTGGTCAGGGCGACCGGATCCCCGTCGCGGCTCAGCTCGCGGGTCGCCAGGTTGAGTTGATAGGCGCCAAAGCTCACCATCTTCTCGGCGGTGGACGGCGCACCGGGCAGCTCGACGGTATGACGGCGCAGCACGGCGCGGATCCGGGCCAGCAGCTCACGGGGGTTGAACGGCTTGGGCAGATAGTCATCGGCCCCCATCTCCAGCCCGACGATGCGATCCACTTCGTCTCCCTTGGCGGTGAGCATCAGCACCGGGATCTGGTTGCCCGCCTCCCGCAGACGGCGGCAGATGGAGAGCCCGTCCTCCCCCGGCAGCATCAGGTCGAGCACCATCAGGCTGAAGTTCTCGCGGGTCAGCAGACGATCCGCCTGTTCCCCGTTGGCAACGCCTCGCACCACAAATCCCTGTTCGGTGAGGTAACGCTCCAGCAGGGAGCGTAGTTTCAGGTCGTCGTCGACCACCAGGACCTTGTATTGCTGACTCATTGCCGCCTCTCCTCTCTGTCTCCTCCCAATACTAGGGCCCGCTCTGGCAACCACAAAGCATAAATATGTTACCGGTTATTACCCTTGGCCTGGGGATCCCGGGGATGGTGCGGTGCCGAACGAACCGCTTGTCATGCATTTCTGCTCGACACTCAGACGCCAATGGCTAAGATCCCGAGCAAGACGACGCAACCCGCCACGCAGGCAGCAGGGACTGATAAGCCCATGAAAACCAAACTCATCACCCGTGAAGGCTACAACCAGCTCCGGCAGGAACACGACACCCTGTGGCGCGAGGAGAGACCCGAGGTCACCAAGAAGGTGGCCTGGGCGGCGAGCCTCGGGGATCGCAGCGAGAACGCCGACTACCAGTACAACAAGAAGCGGCTGCGGGAGATAGATCGCCGGGTCCGCTACCTGCGCAAGTGCCTGGAGGAGCTGACCATAGTCGATTACTCCCCCTCCCAGGAGGGCAAGGTGTTCTTCGGCGCCTGGGTCGAGGTGGAGAGTGAAGAGGGAAAGACCAAGCGCTTTCGCATCGTCGGCTATGACGAGATCTTCGGTCGCAAGGATTACATCTCCATCGACTCCCCCATGGCCCGCGCCCTGCTCAAGAAAGAGGTCGGCGACGAGGCCATAGTGCGTACGCCAGTGGGTGACGCCTGCTGGTATGTCAACGACATCAGCTACCCCAAGTGATCCTGCCGGGGAGAGCGGGCCAGCCTGTACCCTAGAGTCCAGACTGACTCCCTTGCCCGGGGTGGCATCCCCAGCATCGACCTCATATAGTGCTCACACCCGGCGCCGCAAGGCGCACACCGGCCGCAGAGGCACACCGGGAGTCAGCTGGCGAGCCCGCCGCGACCATTCCCAGCCACTGCCGGCCCGTTGGACAGACCCGACCACAGAGACCCCAGATGCACAGCCATGTAATTGAGAGACAGATTGCCGGTGAGCTGAATGCCCGTCCGGAACAGGTGCAGGCCGCCGTGCGCCTGCTGGATGAAGGCTCGACCGTTCCCTTTATCGCCCGTTATCGCAAGGAGGTGACCGGCGGTCTGGACGACAGTCAGCTGCGTACCCTGGAGAGCCGCCTCGGCTATCTGCGTGAGCTGGAAGATCGCCGCCAGGTGATCATTCGCTCCATCGAGGAGCAGGGCAAGCTGACTCCCGAGCTGGCCCGCGAGCTGAACGGCGCCGACAGCAAGACCCGGCTGGAAGACCTCTACCTCCCCTACAAGCCCAAGCGTCGCACCAAGGGGCAGATGGCCATCGAAGCCGGGCTGGAGCCGCTGGCCAACCTGCTGCTCACCGACCCCATGCAGGATCCGGAGCAAGCGGCGACCCGCTTCCTCAATGCCGAACAGGGGATCACCGACAGCAAGGCGGCCCTCGACGGCGCCCGCTACATCCTGATGGAGCGCTTCGCCGAGCAGGCGGATCTCCTTGAGAAGCTGCGGGACTACCTGTGGCAGAACGCCACCCTGCGCGCCCGGGTGGTGGCGGGCAAGGAGCAGGAAGGGGCCAAGTTCAAGGACTACTTCGAGCACGACGAGCCCCTGCACAAGGCTCCCTCCCACCGGGTGCTGGCCATGCTGCGCGGCCGCAACGAGGGGATCCTTAACCTGGCGCTGGTTGCCGGTGACGATGAGAGTGCCAGTCCCTGCGAAGGGATCATCGCCCACCACCTCAGGCTCAATCTGCAGAACCGCCCGGCCGACAAATGGCTGCAAGGGGTGGTGAGCTGGACCTGGAAGATCAAGTTGTCGCTCCAGATGGAGACCGAGCTTATCGGCCGCATCCGCGAATCGGCAGAGGACGAGGCGATCAAGGTGTTCGCCATGAACCTCAAGGATCTGCTGATGGCGGCTCCGGCCGGCATGCGCTGCACCATGGGGCTGGACCCGGGCATCCGCACCGGGGTCAAGGTGGCCGTGGTGGATGCCACCGGCAAGCTGGTCGATCACGCCACCATCTATCCGTTCGAACCCAAGCGCCAGGTTGATCAGAGCCTCAAGACCCTGAGCGAGCTGTGTCAGAAGCACAAGGTCGAGCTCATCAGCATAGGCAACGGCACCGCCTCCCGGGAGACCGACCGACTGGTGAGCGATCTGTTCGAGCGCTACCCCGCCGCCAAGGCGCAGAAAATAGTGGTGAGCGAAGCGGGGGCCTCTGTCTACTCCGCCTCCGAGCTCGCCTCTCAGGAGTTCCCGGATCTCGACGTCTCGATCCGTGGCGCCGTCTCCATCGCCCGTCGCCTGCAGGACCCCCTGGCCGAGCTGGTCAAGATCGATCCCAAGAGCATCGGGGTGGGCCAGTATCAGCACGACGTCGGCCAGAGCCAGCTGGCCCGCCGACTGGATGCCGTGGTCGAGGATTGCGTGAACGCGGTCGGTGTGGATGTGAATACCGCCTCGGTCGCCCTGCTCAACCGGGTCTCCGGCCTCTCCCAGACCCTGGCTCAGAACATAGTCGCCTACCGGGATGAGAACGGCGCCTTCAAGAGCCGTCAGCAGTTGCTGAAGGTGAGCCGGCTCGGGCCCAAGGCGTTCGAGCAGTGCGCCGGCTTCCTGCGCATTCGCGGCGGCAGCAATCCCCTCGACGGCTCGGCGGTACACCCGGAGTCCTATCCGGTGGTGGAGCGGATCCTCGCCAAGCTGGAACAGACAGTGGAGAGCCTGCTCGGCAACAGCAGCCTGCTGCGCAGCCTGAAACCGGCCGACTACACGGACGAGCAGTTCGGCGTGCCTACCGTCACCGACATCATCGGCGAGCTGGACAAGCCGGGCCGCGACCCGCGCCCCGAGTTCAAGACCGCGACCTTCAAGGAAGGGGTGGAGAAAATCAGCGACCTGGTGCCCGAGATGGTGCTGGAAGGGGTGGTCACCAATGTCACCAACTTCGGCGCCTTCGTCGATATCGGCGTCCATCAGGACGGCCTGGTGCACATCTCCTCCCTGACCGACCGCTTCGTCAAGGATCCCCGCGAGGTGGTCAAGGCGGGAGACATAGTGAGGGTCAAGGTGCTGGAGGTGGATGCACCGCGCAAGCGCATCAGCCTGACCATGCGCCTCGACGAGAAAGCGGGACAACCCGCCCGCAAGCTGGCGGAATCCCGCCCATCGGGTACAGGCAGCGCCAGATCCAGACAGGAGCCGAAACAGGGCGCCCCTGCCGGTGGTGCCATGGGCAACGCCTTCGCCGCCGCCCTCTCCAAGCTGAAGAAATAAGATCCCGACAATGCAAAAAGCCCCGAAAGGGGCTTTTTCTTGTCTGCACCGCGTTGGCACGGGACGGGATCAGACGTCCTGACTCAGGCTATGTGGGGAAGCCGGCCTCACCGCTTGCTGATAGTGCCTGGCAATCACCTGATTTCGGTTGTCCATATAGGCACCGAGCGGACCTGTGGTTTCCTGCCTGAGGGTCATCAGCTCCTTGCGGGCCTGGGCTTCCTTGGCAGAGGCGGCGCGGGCCACGCTCAGATCCTGTGACGAGGGTTCTGCCGGTGCCAGGGCGGCGGCACGCACCTGCTGCATCTTGGCGAGGGTGGCAGCCGGATCGCCCGGGATGGTGCCGATATCGATGGCCACCTCACCCCCGGTGGCGTAACGCTTGCCATCCGGCCCCTGGGAAAACTGGTAGCTGGGGCTGCCCGCATGCTCGCCGCCTGCCATCTGGTGCGCCTGCTCGTGCTTGCGCACCTCGAGATCCCGCTCCACCAGCGCGGCCAGCTGGCGTTGCTGCCTCTGTTGCTCCTGCTGTTCGGGATCCTGCTGCTGCCGGCGCTGGCTCTCCTCCCCCGTGGCCTCGACGAAGCGATGGGACGGGGTCGTCGGGCCGGCCTGCGCGTTATCCCGGGTCGAAGCGGCAGGCGGATTGGAATTGGCCTGGGCGGCTCTGGACTTGTCTTTCTGGGAGGCGACGCCGGACTCGGCGTTGGACGCCTCGCTCTGGCGGCTGGGAGGCACCAGCTCTGCGCGGCGGTTGTCAGTCTGCGCCGATTCCGTCTGCGGCTGCAGTTGATTCGGAATGATGGGCGGTAGACTGACGTTGATGTTCATCTCACACCCTGATGTCGATCAAGGTCCCCAACCATGTCAGCCTGCGGTTGCAGACGATGGAGGATGAAGAACGGCAGAGCGACGTTGATGTTCATCTCATACCCTGATGTCGATCAAGCTCCCCAACCATGTCAGCCTGCGGTTGCAGACGATGGAGGATGAAGGACGGCAGAGCGACGTTGACGTTCATCTCACACCTTGATGTCGATCAGGGTGCCCAGCATGTCGCTGGCGGTCTGGATCACCTTGGCGGAGGCGCCGGCATGCAGCTCGGCCACCTTGAGATTCACCAGCTCGTCCGTCACCTGTACCTGGTCGCCCGACGGGGTGTTGAGGCGGGCAAGCTGGCCGGATGCCTGGCCGGCCAGTTGCTCGGCCCGCTGGAATCCCTGTACGCCCGTGGTCATGGCAGAATCGATACGCATCGGCTCACTCCTTTCATGGTTGGCTGATTATCCACCACCTCGAAGCGTTATTGAAGCATGTCGCTCAAGGATCAGCCAATGAACTGCCGCAACAGGGTGATGAAGGGCTCTGGATGGGAGATAAAGGGGGCGTGGGAGGCCTTCTCCAGCACCAGGCTGCGGCTCGCGGGGTAGCGCTCGTCCAGCAGCGGTATGGCCGCCTTGGGCACCAGGGAATCCAGCCGGCCATAGATGCGCAGCCAGGGCAGATCCAGGCCGACCAGCGCATCCCGCAGATCCACGTCGGCCAGCAGGCCGAGACCCGCCTCCAGCGCCGCAAGCCGGGGGGCCGGACGCTCCGCCAGCCAGTGGCGCAGCTGGCGAATGTCGTTTCTGGCATGTTCGCTGCCCATGGCCTGGATCGCCAGGAAGCGCTCTATGGTCTGCATGAAGTCCCCCGCCAGCATCTGGTTGAAGCCGGTCAGTACCTTGGGGGCTATCCCCGGCCACTCATCCCGGGCCATGAAGCAGGGGGAGCTGGCGACCGTGATGAGGGAGTGGAGGCGCTCGGGCCGGGTCAGGGCCAGCTGGCTCGCCACCAGGCCGCCGAGGGACCAGCCAAGCAGATGGCATTTTTCCGGCAGGACGGTGGCGACCTGCTCCGCCAGCCAGGGCAGGGAGTAGTCACTCCCCTCCTGCAGGGGGCTGTTGCCAAACCCGGGCAAGTCCACCAGGTGCAACCGATAGTGGGCCGCCAACTGCTGGGCAATACCGTGCCAGACAGCACCATTCATGCCCCAGCCATGCAACAACACCAGGTCCTGACCCTGGCCAAACCGCTCAACCGATACGCTCATCTAGACTCAAGATCCCTGTTCATCTGCTTGGAGCCTGCATGTTAAAGCGGCTGCTCGCCAAAGCAAGTCCGATCCTCGGCAGCCGGTCCGACTGGCTCGGCCTCTGCCTGCTCTGTCGCCAGCCCTGTGATGATCAGCCTCTGCTGTGCCGCTGGTGTCAGCAGTCCCTGTACCAGCCTTGCCGCAAATGCAGGCTGTGCGCGACCCCCTTGCCAGAGCACCAGGCAGGAAACGAGCTGCTGTGCGGACGCTGCCAGCGCAGGCCCCCTCCCTGGGAGCGGCTGCAGGTGATAGGTGACTATCAGATCCCCTACTCCCTGCTTATTCCCCGGCTGAAATACTCGGGCCAGATCCTGCTGGCGCCGCTGCTCGCTCGCCTGCTGGCCGACCATCTGGAGGGAGACGATCCTCCCGAGGCCATCATCCCCGTCCCCCTGCACTGGTGGCGCCAGTGGTGGCGCGGGTTCAATCAGGCAGAGGAGATAGGAACCGCCCTCGGCGAGCTCACCGGCATCCCCTGCGACACCCGGCTGCTGCGCAGGATCAGGGCCACTCCGCAGCAAACCCGGCTCAGTGCCAGCCAGCGGCGGCGCAACCTGCGCGGCGCCTTCCAGATAGCCCCCCACCATTACCGCCACGTGGCCCTGCTCGACGACGTGGTCACCACGGGAGCCACCGCAGGTCAGCTCACCCGCCTGCTTCATGAGAGTGGCATAACAGAGGTGGAGGTGTGGGCCATCTGCCGTACCCTCAGACACCTCAAATGACCGGGCAGGGATCCGGCCAAGCAGGCCGATGGCGGCATGATTCCGATACGCCCGGGCTCACAAGCTCGCCATCGACACGCTACCCAAGCCCCGCCAAGCGAGTTATCATGAATACCCTAGTCGTACACTCAGGTTTATGAGGATAGTGATGATCAGCATTTCCGACACCGCCCAGGCCCACTTCCGCAAGTTGCTGGAAAAGCAGCCTGATGGCACCAACATCCGGGTGTTTGTGGTCAATCCGGGAACCCAGAATGCCGAGTGCGGCGTATCCTATTGCCCACCCGACGCGGTCGATCCGGAAGATCAACACCTGCCCTTCAGCGGCTTCGACTGCCTGGTCGATCCCCTGAGCGCCCCTTACCTGGTCGATGCCACCATCGACTTCGTTACCGATCAGATGGGCTCCCAGCTCACCCTCAAGGCGCCGAATGCCAAGATGCGCAAGGTGGCCGACGATGCGCCCCTGGCCGACCGCATCGAGTACGTGCTGATGTCTGAAGTGAACCCCATGCTGGCCGGTCACGGTGGCAAGGTGACCTTGATTGACATTACCGACGACAAGCTGGCGATTTTGCAGTTTGGTGGTGGTTGCAACGGCTGTTCTCAGGTGGATTACACCCTGAAAGAGGGGATCGAGAAGCAGCTGCTGGAGAAGTTCCCCGGTGAGCTCAACGGCGTGAAGGATGCCACCGAGCACCAGCGTGGCGATCACTCCTACTATTGATTTGCTGCCCTGCGGCAAAGAAAAGGCCCCGCCAACTGGCGGGGCCTTTTGCATGCTGCGGCGGGCAGATCACTCGTCCTTCTTGTCTCGCGACAGCAGGGCGATGGCCGCCTCTTTCGGGTTCTTGCCTTCGTACAGCACCTTGAAGATCTGCTCGCAGATGGGCATCTCGACGCCGCAACGGGCCGCCAGCAGATGCACCTCCTTGGTGTTGCGATAGCCTTCCACCACCTGACCTATCTCGGTCATGGCGGTGTCTACCGACTTGCCGGCCCCGAGGGCCAGACCGAAGCGACGGTTGCGGGACTGGTTGTCGGTACAGGTCAGCACCAGATCTCCGAGCCCTGCCATCCCCATGAAGGTCTTGGCATCGGCCCCGAGGGCGGCACCGAGGCGCTGCATCTCCACCAGACCCCGGGTGATGAGCGCAGTCCTGGCATTGGCGCCAAAGCCCAGCCCGTCGGAGAGACCGGCGCCGATGGCGATGACGTTCTTGACCGCCCCCCCCAGCTGCAGACCGATGAAGTCCGGATTGGTATAGACCCGGAACGAGCGGCCGCAGTGGAGCAGCTGCGAGAGATCGTCGGCGAAGTCGTCGTGGGTCGACGCCACCGAGATGGCGGTCGGCAGGCCGGCGGCCAGCTCCCTCGCGAAGGTCGGACCCGAGATCACCGCCAGCGGGATAGTTTCCCCCAGCACGTCACGGGCCACGTCCTGCAGCAGGCGGCCGCTGTCCGGCTCCAGCCCCTTGGTGGCCCAGGCGATACGGGTATCGGGACGCAGGAAGGGTTTGACCCGGGCCAGCACCTGACCGAACACATGGCTCGGCACCACCAGCAGCAGCACGGGTGCGGCCTGCACCGCCGCCTGCAGATCCGCAGTCAGCTGCAGATCGGCGGGGAAAGGGACATCAGGCAGAAACGCCTTGTTGCAGCGATCCTGTTCCAGCTCGGCGACATGGGCGGGATCGTGACCCCACAGCAGGGTCGGATGGCCGTTGCGCGCCAAAGAAATGGCAAGGGCGGAGCCATAAGACCCCGCCCCCAAGACCGAGATTGCGATCTGGTCGGCCATTATCAGGCTTCCGCAGTCGCCTGCTGGGCCTGAACCTGTGCCATGTGCTGGGCAAACAGGGCGTCGAAGTTGACCGGTGCCAGGTTCAGCTGCGGGAAGGAACCCTTGCTCACCAGATTGGCCACGGCTTCGCGGGCATAGGGGAACAGGATGTTCGGGCAGAAGGCGGCCAGGCAGTGTGCCAGCTGCGGCTCCGGCAGGTTGCCGATGGTGAAGATACCGGCCTGCTGCACTTCACACAGGAAGGCGGTCTCGGTTTCCAGCTTGCAGGTCACGGTCAGGGTCAGCACGACCTCGTACACGCCGTCAGCCAGGACATTGGTCTTGGTGTCCATGTCCAGCTTGACGTCCGGCTGCCACTCTTTCTGGAAGATGTGCGGAGTATTCGGGGCTTCGAAGGAGACATCCTTGGTGTAGACACGCTGGATGTGGAATTCCGGTTGCACTTCCTGGTTGTTGATTTCGTCAGCCATTTCGTTTGATTCCTTTTTAAGAAAATGAGTGGGCGCAGGCCCTTAAATCAGCGTTTTTTGGTCACCGGCAGATTATCTGCACGCCATTGGGCCATGCCACCGCTGAGCACATATACCTGTTTGAAACCGGCTTTGCTCAGTTGGCGACCCGCGCCACCAGCGGTCATCCCCGACTCGCACACCACTATGATGGGGGCATCTTTGTGCTTTTCAACCGGCCCCAGATTGTTCGCCTGGATCTGGGTGAGGGGCAGGTGATGGGCGCCGGCCAGATGACCCTTGGCAAACTCATCCTGACTGCGAATGTCCACCACAGTGGCATTTTCACGGTTGATCAGCAGGGTGGCGCCGTGATTGTTCACCGCCTTCACCGGAGAAAAACGAGCACGCACAGTGGTATACACCAGGGTGCCTGCCAGGCCCAACCAGGCTGCGGTCAGCAGCGGGTTGCGGGCCGCAAAATCCAAATACTCTTGCATCTTCTACTATCCAGGGACCAAGACAAGGGCCCGAGTATACATGGGGCCCTTGATAAGATCAGCCATCTTGGCGGCAAAGCGAGAGCAAGCTCCCATCAGGGATTGCCCGTCCCCAGACCGCCTTGGGGAAGGGGCCGCCACCCGCCTCGGGAGAGAGGCGCCAGGGGGAGAATCGTGCACAAAGACAAGCCGGTAACATGCCGAAAACAGTGGGATAACAGTTAAAAAACGAGGCTAGAGAAGGACTTGGCTATCAGGTGACTATTTCGGCAGATGTAGTAATATTACGCTAGTTTCACTTCCCGCAATTCATTCCTATCCGAGAGGACATAGTCTTATGTCAACAGCTAAGAAACCTTTGGTTCTGGTCATCATGGACGGTTGGGGCTACAGCACCAAGCAAGAGCACAACGCCGTTGCCGCCGCCAAGACCCCGAACCTGGACCGCCTGGCCCGCGACTACACCAGCACCCTGATCTCCGGCTCCGGCCTGGATGTGGGTCTGCCGGACGGCCAGATGGGCAACTCCGAAGTGGGCCACGTCAACATCGGCGCCGGTCGCATCGTCTATCAGGAGCTGACCCGCATCTCCAAGGACATCCAGGACGGCGACTTCTTCCAGAACGTCGAGCTGGGCAAGGCTGTTGACGCCGCCGTGAGCAAGGGCAAGGCCGTGCACATCATGGGCCTGATGTCCCCGGGTGGCGTACACAGCCACGAAGAGCACATCATGGGCATGATCGAGATGGCCGCCAAACGTGGCGCCGAGAAGATCTACTTCCACGCCTTCCTGGATGGCCGCGACGTACCGCCGCGCTCCGCCCAGTCCTCCATCGAGCTGTTCGACGCCCTGTTCGCCCGTCTGGGCAAGGGTCGTTTCGCCTCCATGATCGGCCGCTACTTCGCCATGGACCGTGACAACCGCTGGGATCGCGTGCAGCAGGCCTATGACCTGATGACCCAGGGCAAGGGCGAGTTCACCGCCGAGAGCGCCAGCGAAGCCCTGGCTGCCGCCTATGCCCGCGACGAGAACGACGAGTTCGTCAAGGCGACCCGCATCGGCGACGCTGCACCGATGGAAGATGGCGATGCGCTGATCTTCATGAACTTCCGTGCCGACCGCGCCCGCGAGATCACCCGCGCCTTCGTCGACAGCGACTTCACCGGCTTCGCCCGTGCCGCCACCCCGGCGCTGAACTTCGTGATGCTGACCGAGTACGCGGCCGACATCAAGACTGCCTGCGCCTACCCGCCCACAGCCCTGGTCAACACCCTGGGTGAATGGCTGGCCAAGCAGGGCAAGACCCAGCTGCGCATCTCCGAGACCGAGAAGTACGCTCACGTCACCTTCTTCTTCAACGGTGGCGAAGAGTCCTGCTTCACCGGCGAAGACCGCGAGATCGTCGCCAGCCCGAAAGTGGCCACCTATGACCTGCAGCCGGAAATGAGCTCCGAAGAGCTGACCGACAAGCTGGTCGGTGCCATCAAGAGCGGCAAGTACGACGTCATCATCTGCAACTACCCGAACGGCGACATGGTTGGCCACACCGGTGTGTTCGATGCGGCCGTCAAGGCCTGCGAAGCCGTTGACCACTGCATCGGTCGCGTCACCGAGGCCCTGGCCGAAGTGGGTGGCGAATGCCTGATCACCGCCGACCACGGCAACGCCGAGAAGATGCTGGACGAAGAGACTGGTCAGGCGCACACCGCCCACACCAATCTGCCGGTTCCCCTCATCTATTTCGGTCGCAAGGCCGAGGTGCTGGAAGGGGGCAAACTGTCCGATCTGGCCCCGACCATGCTGACTCTTATGGGTCTGCCCGTCCCGCCGGAAATGACTGGCAAGCCCCTGATGATTCTGAAATAATCCTGCCCCATGCGGGGATGCGAAGTTATTTCACAGAAAACCAGTCGCGTCGGCCTGTTGGCCGGCGCGCTGTTTTTTTGCCTGGTCGGCGGTGCCGGCACGGCCCAGGCTGCGAACCAGCAGCTGGGGGCCATGCAGTCCGAGATCAAGGAACAGCAGAAGACCCTCAAGCTCAGCAAGCAGGAGCTTGCCAAGCTCAACACCCAGCTCAAGGCTGACGAGCAGGCCATCTCGGCCGCCGCCGCCAAGCTGGATCAGACCAGACTGCAACTGAAGCAGAACCAGCAGAAGCTGGCCGAGCTGCAGCAGGACAAGCTGGCGCTGGAACAACAAGCGAAACACCAGAAACAGTTGCTGGCCAAGCAGGCGGAAAGCGCCTTCCAGGCGGGCAACCACGACTACCTCAAGCTGCTGCTCAACCAGCAGGATCCGGCCAAGCTGAGCCGCTCTCTCGATTACTACGACTATCTCAACAAGGCCCGTATCGAGGCCATAGACGCCCTGCGCGCCACCCGCAACAAGCTGGCGAAAAACCAGCTGGCCACCAAAGAGACCGAGACCCGGCTGCAGACCCTGCTCGGCGAACAGCAGCAGCATCACCAGAGCCTGCTGGCCAGCCAGCAGAGCCGGGCCAAGGTGCGCAACCAGTTGCAGCAATCGGTGCAAAACGACGAGCAGAAGCTCACCAAGCTGGTCAAGGCGGAGAAGGCCCTGAAGGCCCGGCTGGAAGAGCTGCGCCGCCAGCGGGAAGAGCAGGAACGGCGCGAACGGGCCGAGCGGGAGCGCCTCGCCAAGATCAAGGCCGAGCAGGAGCGCCAGCGTCGCCTGGAGGCCCAGCGCCTGGCCGCGGAGCAGAAGCGGATTGCCGAGCAGCAACGGATCGCGGCCCAGCAGCGCCAGGCCGGCGAACAGCAAAGGCTCGCCGCCGAGCAGCAGAGAGTCACCGAACAGCAGAACCGGGTGGCGAAGCAGCAAGCCGCCGCCCGCAGCAGCGCCAAGGCGAGCAGCAACGGCTACGGCGGTCTGAGCACGGGTGGCAACCTGCGCTGGCCGGTACAGGGCCCCATCCTCATCTCCTACGGCTCGCCGCGCACCGCCGAGCTCAAGTGGAAGGGCACCCTGATAGGCGCAAGCGAGGGAACCCAGGTCAAGGCGGTGGCACCGGGCCAGGTGGTCTATGCGGACTGGCTGGACGGCTTCGGCATGCTGCTGGTGATCGACCACGGCCGCGGCTACATGAGCCTCTACGGCCACAACCAGTCGCTGCTGCGTCAGGTGGGCCAGAAGGTGGAGCAGGGCGAACCCGTGGCCCTGGTCGGCGACAGCGGCGGACAAGAGCGCTCCGGCCTCTACTTCGAGATCCGCTATCAGGGCGAGGCGATCAACCCGACCAAGTGGCTGGCCAGACGCTGAGCCAGCGCCCCCTCATCCCCAGCCCTTCTCCCGCGAGGGGAGAAGGGAGCGAATGGCGGCATACCCTCAGGTCAACCGCTCCCCCGTTGATGAAAACTTACCTCTTTTCCACCCCGCTCAGGGGAAGACCACCAGCCCTATCTGTTCCAGCAGCCCCTGCTGCTGCTCCTCGTTTATCAGCACGCCGTCCAGGTTGACCCGGCGCAGATCCAGCCCGGGCAGATCGCACTGACGCAGATCGCAGCCCTGCAGGTTGAAGCTGGTCCAGTCGATCTGGCCAAACTCGGAGCCGCTGAGATCGGATCCCGCCAATGAGGCCCCCAGCAGGCTGGCCCCCTGCCAGCGGTTGCCGCCGAGCTCGCACTTCTCCAGCAGGCAGCCGTCGAAGTTGGCGTAGCTGAAATTGTTTCCCGTAAGATGGGCCTCGCAGAAGTAGCTCTTGACGGTGATCTGGTTGGCAAAACTGGCGTGGGCGAAGTTGATGCCCATGGCCTGGCAGTCGCGCATCTCCAGCCCCAGGCACTGGCTGCGGCTGAGGTCAGCCAGGGTGAGATCGCAGCGCAGGAAGCTCGCCTCCCGCAAATCGCAGCCCTGCAACTGGCAGCCGAGCTCGCGCTCCCGATCAAAGAAGCTGCAGTCGACGAAGCGGCTCTCCCCCAGATCCAGCCAGGAGAAGTTGCAGTCGATAAAGCGGCAACCCTCGAACTGCTGCTCGGCCACCTCCTGCTGCTCGAACCTTTTCCCCTCGAAGCACTTGCCCTTGATCATCCCCAGCCTCTCCTGTGATGGCGTCATATGCTGACTTTGTTGCGCGAAAACGGTAATGTTACCTGTAACATTCTTTGCCGGACCCCGAGATGAACGACACCCGCAAGCGCCGCCCCACCCTGCAGGACATCGCCGACCTGACCGGGGTCACCAAGATGACCGTCAGCCGCTACCTGCGTGACCCGTCCGCCGTGGCCGAAGGCACCCGTGAACGGATCGCCGCGGCGGTGGAGGAGCTCGGCTACATCCCGAACCGGGCGCCGGACATGCTCTCCAACGCCACCAGCAAGGCGATCGGCATACTGATCCCCTCCCTCTCCAACCAGGTCTTCTCGGCGGTGATCCACGGCATAGAGGCGGTGACCCGGCCCGCCGGCTACCAGACCCTGCTCGCCCACTACGGCTACAGCCCGGAGCGAGAGGAGGAGCAGGTCGCCTCCCTGCTCTCCTACAACGTGGATGGTCTCATCCTCGCCGATACCCAGCACACGGATCGCACCCGCAAGATGATCGCCACCGCCGGCATTCCGGTGGTGGAGACCATGGACTTGCCGCTCTCCCCCATCGACATGGTGGTGGGCATGGATCACCGGGCCGCCGCCCGGGCCATGGTAACAGAGATGCTGCGCCGGGGACGGCGCAAGGTGGTCTACCTGGGGGCGCGCCTCGACGTGCGTACCCAACTGCGGATGGAGGGCTACTACCAGGCGATGGCGGACTTCGGCCTGGATGGCCAGCACCTGCTGACCGAGCAGTCCTCCAGCTTCACCCTGGGGGGCCAGTTGCTGGAGCAGGCCATGGCCCGCTATCCCGATCTGGACGGCCTGTTCTGCACCAACGACGACGTGGCGGTCGGTGCCCTGCTGCAGTGCCAGGCCAGGTGGATACCCGTGCCCCAGCAGATCGCCATCGCCGGCTGCAACGCCCTCGACATCGGTCACGCCATGACCCCCAAGCTCGCCAGCATCAGCACCCCGCGCGAGGCCATCGGCCGCGAAGCGGCCGCCATGCTGCTGGCCAGGCTCAATGGGCAACCCCAGGCCGAGCACCGCAAGGACATGGGCTTCTCCCTCTATGAGGGGGAGAGCCTGGGCTGATCCCGCCCCTTCATCCCCCCGGCGCCACCTTGGCGCCTGTGGCCGCCATGATGGCGCGTCCTCCCGGGATCCTCCCTGTTCACTGACTTATGCTGGGGCAGCTTGTCCCACATTCAGGAGCAGAAGATGAACCACACCGAACGATTGAAGACCTGCCTGCAGCGCGTCATCTGCGATCCCGACTTCACCCTGGCCGAGCTCGACGCCTGGTTCAGCCCGGACTACTGCCAGCAGGTGAATGGCGAGACCCTCGACTACGCCGCCTTTCGCCAGCATATCGCCGCCTTGAGAAACCATCTGGCCGAGGCCACCATCGAGTTTGTCGCCACCCTGGAGCTGGGGGAGCGGGTCCACTCCACCCACCTGGTTCGAGCCACCCGCCAGGATGGCGGCACCCTGGCCTGCAAGGTGAGCGGCCTCTTCACCTTTCGCGAGGGCCGGCTCTGTCACACCGAGGAGGTCACTTGCCTGCTGGCGGGGGGCAAGGGGGACGCAGACATAGGCTCACGGCGCTGAGCCGCGGCCCATCACCCGCGCCAGGGCCGCCGAGAAGGCGTCGGGATCCTCATAGCCGAGGATCCCGGCAATCTCGGCAGGCACCATCCCCTGGTGCTGCAACTGACGGGCCCGCCCCATCAGCACCCGCTCCCGCCACTGGCGAAAACTGCACCCCAGCTGCCGGGCAAAGAGGCGATTGAGGGTGCGCACCGAGGCGCCGCAATCGACCGCCAGCGCCTCCAGCGTCACCTTGACGGAGGGGGCCTGACACAGCCTCTCCAGCACCCGCAGCAGGCGCGGATCCAGATCCGCGGCCAGGGGGAGCTGCCCCGCGAGCGGAGCGGCGAGTGCCAGCTCGTGGCGCAGCACCTTCAGATAGGCGTCCCGCGCCTCCCCCTCCTCCAGCTCGGGCAGACGGGCGAAGAGGTCCACCAGCATGGGGCTCACCTGCAACTGGCTGAAAGTGGTAGATGCCGGTTGCGGGGTGTAGAGCAGCGAGAGCCGGGAGTGGCGCAGCACGCGAAACTCGTGTGCCCAGCCGGCGGGGATCAGGCAGAGCTGGCCGGCCACCAGCAAGCCGCCGCCGTCGCAGCCTGTGATGACGCCACCGCCCTGGTGCAGGTTAGCAGTACTGGGCCTGGGGGTGGCTGTGCAGCGCGGTGAGGTGCCCTAGCGGGTAGGCGTGATGAAGAAAGCTCATAAGGGGCGGCAGCGTGGAGGACAGGCCCCCGACCTTAAGCCAGCCGGCGGCTCAGTGTAAATGGCCTTCCGGAGGCGGAAAAACAACAGGCCACCCAAGGGTGGCCTGTTCAATTTATCTAGACGATGGGCGCTTAGCGTTTAACCATTTCAACCGCTTCCCGGGAGAGGCGGGTCACCTCCTCCCAGTTGCCGCTCTTGACCGCATCGGCGGGCAGCATCCAGGAGCCGCCGACCGTGGCCACGCATTTGAGCGCCAGGTAGTCGGCGACGTTCTTCGGGCCTATACCGCCGGTGGGGCAGAACCGTACCTGGGGCAGGGGGGCGGCAATGGCGGAGAGCGCCTTGGTGCCGCCGTTCGCCTCGGCCGGGAAGAATTTCAGGTGGTCGTAGCCCGCTTCCAGCGCCTGCATCACCTCGGACGGCGTCGCCACCCCCGGGATCAACGGCGCCGTGCTGTTGGCCGCATGGGCCAGCAGGGCCGGGGTCATCCCCGGGGAGATGACGAAGCGGGCACCGGCGGCCACGGCGGCGTCAAACTGCGCGCAGTTGAGCACGGTACCGGCACCGACCATGGCATCCGGCATCGCCTTGGCGATCAGGGCAATGGCATCGAGGGCCACCGGGGTGCGCAGGGTGATCTCGAACACAGAGATGCCGCCATCGAGCAGGGCCTTGGCCATCGGCAGGGCCTGCTCCAGGTCGTTGATGACCATCACGGGCACCAGGGGGGAGGCGGCAAACACCTCGGCAGGGGTCACTTTCCAGTTCTGCATAGCTCTTCCTCAGTCAAAGATGGTGGCGCCGCACTCGGCGCTCGATACCGCGCGACGCATCACGCTGAACAGTTCACGGCCCCACCCCTGTTGTTCCAGAGTGAGGTCGATCTCGGCCTGGGTGCGGCCGCTCAAATCGGTCAGGCAGTCGAGGCTGCCGGTCACCGCGTCCACCCGCAGCAGATCGCCATCGGCAAGCAGGCCTATGGCCCCGCCGTGCAGCGCTTCCGGGGTGACGTGGATGGCGGCCGGGATCTTGCCGGAGGCGCCGGAGAGACGGCCGTCGGTGACCAGAGCCACCTTGTGACCCGCCTTCTGCAGGTTGCCGAGCACCGGCATCAGCTTGTGCAGCTCCGGCATACCGTTGGCCGCCGGACCGTTGTGGCGCACCACGATGACGGCGTCCTGGTTCAGCTCACCGGCCTTGTAGGCCGCCTCCACCGCGTGCTGGGAGGAGAAGACCCGGGCCGGCGCTTCAATCACCCGGTATTCGGGGGCGACCGCCGAGACCTTGACCACGGCGCGGCCCAGGTTGCCGGATAGCAGCTTGGTGCCGCCGGTGGCCTGGAACACGCTGCCAGCGACGGACAACACGCTCGGATCCGTGCTCTCCCCCACCGGCTGCCACACCAGCTTGCCCTCCACCAGCGCGGGGCGACTGAGGTAATCCTGCATCTCGCCAAACACCGGGGTGGCATCCAGGTGGATCAGGTCCGCCTCGGCCAGGCGGCGCATCAGGCCGGGCACGGCCCCCGCCTGCTCGAAGGCGTTCACGTCCGCCGGGCCGTTCGGGTACATGCGTACCAAGAGCGGCACCACGTCGGAGAGATCGCTCAAGTCGTCCCAGGTCAGCTCCAGGCCGGCGGCGCGGGCCAGCGCCACCATGTGGATGCTGTGGTTGGTGCTGCCGCCGGAGGCGAGCAGGGCCACCAGGCCGTTGACCAGGGCGCGCTCGTCCAGCACCTGGCTCAGGGGGCGGTAGGCCGGGGAGCCCGGGATCATGGCGCTGATGCGACGGGCCGCCTCCTCGGTGAGGGCGTGGCGCAGCTCGCTGTGGGGGTGGACGAAGGCGGAGCCCGGCAGCATCAGCCCCATGGCCTCGAACACCAGCTGGTTGGTGTTGGCGGTGCCGTAGAAGGTGCAGGTGCCGGCCGAATGGTAGGCGCCGCACTCCATCTTCAGCAGGGCATCGCGGCCCACTTCGCCGGCGGCGTACTGCTGGCGCACCTTGACCTTCTCGTCGTTGCCTATACCGCTCGCCATGGGGCCGGCGGGCACGAAGGCGGTGGGCAGGTGGGCGTGGGAGAGGGCCCCCATGATCTGGCCCGGGGCTATCTTGTCACAGATGCCGAGCAGCAGGGTGGCGTCGAAGGTGTTGTGGGAGAGGGAGACCGCGGTGGCCTGGGCGATGAGATCCCGGGAGAACAGGGACATGTCCATCCCCGGCTGGCCCTGGGTCACGCCGTCGCACATGGCGGGCACGCCGCCGGCGACCTGGGCGCTGTGGCCGAGCCCGGCCAGCGCCCCCTTGATGATGTCCGGGTAGCCCTGATAGGGCTGATGGGCGCTCAGCATGTCGTTGTAGGCGGTGACTATGGCCACGTTGGCGCGGGTCATGTCGAGGATGCGCCCCTTGTCGTCACAGCTGGAGGCGGCCACGGCGTGGGCCAGGTTGCCGCAGGAGAGGGAGGCGCGGGTCTTGCCCTGCTCGGCCTGGCGCTGGATGCGGGCCAGGAAGGCCTGGCGGCGGGCGACACTGCGCTCACGGATGCGGTTGGTCACTTCGGTGATCACGGGATGGGTCATAGGATTGTCTCCAGCACGGAAATACGGACGCGATCGACCGGGGCCGGGCGCGCGAAATGGCTCATTGCACCTGCGCCAGGGCGGTGACGGCGCGGTCGACCACCTGTTCGAAGGTGCCATCTATGTCGACGCGAAACACACCGGCCTCGCCATCCGGCCGCTCCAGGGTCTCAAACTGACTCTTTACCATGCCTTCCCGCATGAAGTGGCCCTGCCGTGCCCGCATCCGGTCGAGAATGAGGGACTGGCTGCCGTCCAGAAACAGGAAGTGCACCGATTCGTTGCCCTCGCGGATCTGATCGCGGTACTGCTTCTTGAGGGCCGAGCAGACGATGACGCCGAGCTCGTTCTTCTGCTCCAGGCTGTAGGCCGCATCGCGGATCCGCTCCAGCCAGGGCGCCCTGTCTTCGTCGTTGAGAGGGTTGCCGCCCGCCATCTTCTGGATGTTGGCGCGGGGGTGCAGATCATCACCGTCGATGAACTTGGCGCCCAGGGCGCTGGCCACCTTGAGGCCTATGCTGGACTTGCCACTGCCACACACACCCATCACGATAATGCTCTTGCCCGCCATTATTTGACCTCTCTCTCACTTTTCAAAAAACGTTTACCTGATGGGTTCTAAGTTAGCACGTTACCGGTAACATGTTACCGGTAACGTTGCGCAATGTGAAGTGGAGCACAGAAATGTGCAGAACAACTACTAGAACCATTTGAGGACATTTTATGGACGGAGCGATGAACACACCCGATGTCGCCTACCTGCTCTCGGTAGCCGCTGGCGCTATCGTCATGCTGCTGGTGCTGATCATGCGATTCAAGGTACATGCCTTCGTGGCATTGACCCTGGTCAGCATGCTGACGGCCCTGGCCACCGGGGTCACCTATGACCAGGTGATCCCCACCATGCTGACCGGTTTCGGCGGCACCCTGGCCTCGGTCGCGCTGCTGGTCGGCCTGGGGGCCATGATAGGCAGGATCCTGGAGATGACGGGGGGCGCCAAGGTGCTTGCCGACACCCTGATCAACCGCTTCGGCTCCCACCGCGCCCCCTTCGCGCTGGGGATCGCCTCCCTGCTGTTCGGCTTCCCTATCTTCTTCGATGCCGGCCTCATCGTCATGCTGCCCATCATCTTCAGCGTGGCCAAGCAGTTCGGCGGCTCAGTCCTCAAATATGCCCTGCCCTCCGCCGGTGCCTTCGCGGTGATGCACGCCTTCCTGCCGCCGCACCCGGGCCCGGTGGCCGCCAGCGAACTGCTGGGTGCCAACATAGGGCTGCTCACCGTCGTGGGTCTGCTGGTCGCGCTGCCGACCTGGTACCTGGGTGCCTATCTGTTCGGGCTCTGGTCCGGCAAGAAGTTTGAGCTGCCCCTGCCCCCGAGCGTCACCGAGACCGCAGAGCGACTCTCCGACAAGGCGCCGAGCTTTGGCCAGGTGATCTCCATCCTGCTGCTGCCGCTGGTGCTCATCTTCATGGATACCGGCCTCAATACCCTGGGCGTCATGGGTGTCATCGACAAGGGTGCGGACTGGGTCAACGTGCTGCGCATGGTCGGCAAGACCCCGGTGGCCCTGCTCATCACAGTGCTCTATGCCCTCTGGCTGTTCCGTCAGACCCAGGGCAAGGTGCAGCTCGAGAAGTTCTGCAACGACGCCCTGGCCCCGGTCTGCGCCGTCATCCTGGTGACGGGTGCCGGTGGCATGTTCGGCGGCGTGCTGCGCGCCAGCGGCATCGGCACGGCCCTGGCCGACGTGCTCTCCGACACCGGCATGCCGGTGATCCTGGCCGCCTTCCTGGTCTCCACCGCTCTGCGGGTGGCCCAGGGGTCTGCCACCGTGGCCCTGACCACCACGGCCGCCCTGATGGCGCCGACGGTCGCGGCCACGGCCGGGCTGAGCGATCTGGACCTGACCTTCATCGTCATCGCCATCGCCGGTGGGGCGACCGTGCTCTCCCACTTCAACGACTCCGGTTTCTGGCTGGTCAGCCGCTTCCTCAACATGGACGAGAAGACCACCCTCAAGACCTGGACCGTGATGGAGACACTGCTCGGTACCATCGCCTTCCTCATCGTTGCCATGGCAAGCATCGTCTTCTAACTCCCCCATATCGGGGCCCCATCCGGCGGCCCCGATATGGCGTTCCATCGACATTTTTACGGATTCTTGCTTGGGCCCGTCGCCACAGATTGCTAGAATTGCCTATTCATCGCCCCGAGTGGAACGCTTCATCCCGTGATTTCAGGCTTCTCTATGCATTCATCGGCACATTATCGACAGTTGCTGGCACGTTTACCCCAGATCGCGGTTGCCGCAGATCAGTTCCAGGTACTCAACAGCGCCAAGGATTTCAAGAGCCGTATCCTCTCGCTCATCGCGGGCGCGACCCAGCGTATCTATCTGATCGCCCTCTACCTGCAGGATGACGAGGCGGGACGGGAGATCCTCTCCGCCCTCTACGCCGCCAAGCAGCGCAACCCCGCCCTCGACATCAAGGTCTTCGTCGACTTCCACCGCGCCCAGCGCGGCCTGATCGGCAAGGGCAAACAGGGGGGCAACCACCTGATGTATCAGACCATGGCCGCCCGCCATGAACACCAGATCGAGATCTACGGCGTGCCGGTCAAGGGCCGCGAGCTGCTCGGCGTCCTGCACCTCAAGGGCTTCATCTTCGACGACATCCTGCTCTATTCAGGTGCCAGCCTCAACGACATCTACCTGCACCAGCAGGAGCGCTACCGCTTCGATCGCTATCATCAGATCCACAGCCAGGCCCTGACCCGCAGCATGGTCAACTACGTGGATGACGTCTTCCTCAAGAGCGAGGCCGTGCAGCGGCTGGATCGCCCCGGCATCCCGGGCACCAAGCAGCTCAAGGGGCAGATCCGCCGCTTCAAGCACAACCTGCGCACCAGCCAGTACCGATTCGAGAGCATACCGGCCAACAGCCAGGAGATCGCCATCACCCCCATGGTGGGCCTGGGCAAGCGCGGCAACCAGCTCAACCGGATGATCCGCAACCTGGTGCGGGCCACCGAGCGGGAGATCTTCATCTGCACCCCTTACTTCAACCCCCCCAAGGAGTTGAACAAGGACGTGGAAGCCCTGCTCAAGCGCGGCTGCAAGGTGACCATAGTGGTGGGCGACAAGACAGCCAACGACTTCTTCATCCCGCCGGAGGAGAAATTCTCCACCATAGGCGGCCTGCCCTATCTCTACGAGACCAACCTGCGCAAGTTTGCCGAGCGCAACCAGCACCACATCGACAGCGGCCGTCTCAATCTGATGCTCTGGTGCTGCGACAAGAACTCCTATCACCTCAAGGGGATCTTCGTGGACCAGGAGTGGGCCCTGCTCACCGGCAACAACCTCAATCCCCGCGCCTGGGCGCTGGATCTGGAGAACGGCCTGCTGGTCCATGACCGCCACCACCATCTGCGCGAGCGCTTCCAGGAGGAGCGCGACTGCATCCTGGCCCACACCCGTCGCATCAGCCATTTCGATCAGATCGAGCAGATCAAGGATTACCCCGAGCAGGTGCGCAAGCTGCTTGCCAGGATCCACAGGGTCAGGGCCCATATCCTGCTCAAGCGGATCATCTAAGCCCTGTCCGCCTCCCCTCTCTGCCCCTCCAAAGGCCTCCCGTGTTCGGCAGGCCTTTGTCGTATGCGCCCTCTCGCCCCGCCCAGGGAGCCCCTGCCGCTGCAACGCGGCTTGCATCGAGGCAGCAACAACCCCTATCATCTGGACATATTTACAGTGTTTTCGGGCATCTAATTGATGAAATTGGATAAAATTCCTCTCGATAGCCTCAAGGGCGTCGGCAGCAAGATGCTGGAGAAGCTCGAGCGGCTGGGGCTGGCCACGGTACAGGATCTGCTGTTCCACCTACCCCTGCGCTACGAGGACCGCACCCAGGTGTGGCCCATCGGCGATCTGCCCCCCGGGCTGCACGGCGCCGTCGAGGGCGAAATCCAGGACACCCAGCTGGTCATGGGGCGCCGCCGCATGCTGGTGTGCCGCATCAGCGACGGCACCGGCAGCCTGACCCTGCGTTTCTTCAATTTCACCGCCGCCCAGAAAAACAGCATGGCCCAGGGCCGCCTGATCCGCTGCTTCGGCGAGGCTCGCCCCGGCAAGTACGGGCTGGAGATGGCCCACCCCGAGTACAAGCTGCTCGGCGAGGAGCAGGCCGGCCAGACCGAAGAGGCGCTCACCCCCGTCTACCCGACCACCGAAGGCCTGCGCCAGCTCAGCCTGCGCAGCCTCACGGATCAGGCGCTGGCCCAGCTCGACCTCTATGGCGTCGAGGAGCTGCTGCCCGCCGGTCTCTACCCCCAGCAGATCGAGCTGGCCGCCGCCCTGCGTCTGCTCCACCGCCCGCCCCCCTCGGTGGCGCTGGCCCTGCTGGAGAGCGGCCAGCATCCGGCCCAGCAGCGACTGGTGCTGGAAGAGCTGCTGGCCCACAACCTCTCCGTCCTCAAGGTCCGCGCCCAGGCACAGACCCAGCTGGCCCGCACCCTCAAGCCGGCCCCGGCTCTGGTGGAAAAGCTGCTAAGCGCCCTGCCCTTCACCCCCACCGGCGCCCAGAACCGGGTGGTGGCGGAGATAAGCCAGGATCTGCAACGCAGCCACCCCATGATGCGGCTGGTGCAGGGGGACGTGGGCTCCGGCAAGACGCTGGTGGCGGCCTTGGCGGCGCTGCAAGCCATAGGCAACGGCTGCCAGGTGGGGCTGATGGCGCCGACCGAACTCTTGGCCGAACAGCACGCCATCAACTTCGCCCACTGGCTGGACCCCCTCGGCATCAAGGTGGGCTGGCTGGCGGGCAAGCAGAAGGGAAAGGCGCGGGAGGAGGCGCTGGCCGCCATTGCCGACGGCAGCGTCAAGATGGTGGTGGGCACCCACGCCATCTTCCAGGAGCAGGTGGTGTTCCAGCGCCTGGCCCTGGTGATCATCGACGAGCAGCACAGGTTCGGGGTGCACCAGCGCCTCGCCCTGCGCGAGAAGGGGGAGCGGGAGGGGGTGCATCCCCACCAGCTCATCATGACTGCCACCCCCATTCCCCGTACCCTGGCGATGACCGCCTATGCGGATCTCGACACCTCCGTCATCGACGAGCTGCCGCCCGGCCGTACCCCCATCACCACGGTCGCCCTGCCGGACAGCCGCCGTCAGGATGTGATCGAGCGGGTCAAACTCGCCTGCGAGGAGGGCAAGCAGGCCTACTGGGTCTGCACCCTGATCGAGGAGTCCGAAGTGCTGGAGTGCCAGGCCGCCGAGGACACGGCAGCCGAGCTGCAAGCCCGGCTGCCCGGCCTGCACATAGGCCTGGTCCATGGCCGGATGCGCCCCATCGAGAAGCAGCGGGTGATGGAGGAGTTCAAGGCAGGCATATTGCAACTGCTGGTCGCCACCACCGTCATCGAGGTGGGGGTGGACGTGCCCAATGCCAGCCTGATGATCATCGAGAACCCGGAGCGGCTGGGGCTGGCCCAGTTGCACCAGCTGCGCGGCCGGGTCGGCCGGGGCTCGGTGGCCTCCCACTGCGTGCTGCTCTACCATGCCCCCCTCTCCAAGACGGCCCAGAGCCGGCTCGGGGTGCTGCGGGAGACCAACGACGGCTTCCTGATCGCCCAGCGCGATCTCGAGCTGCGCGGCCCGGGGGAACTGCTCGGCACCCGCCAGACCGGGTTGGCGGATCTCAAGATCGCCGATCTGGTGCGGGATCAGCCGCTTATTCCCCAGGTGCAGAAGATGGCGCGCTTCCTCATGGATAGGCATCCGAGTCATGTCGAACCCTTGATACGACGCTGGCTCGGCTTACGGGATCACTATTCCAATGCCTGATCGAGGTAGATGCAGAAGATGGGCACATGTCCTCATGGACCGTCATCCCAACCATGTCGAACCACTGATCCGCCGCTGGCTCGGCCTGCGGGACCACTACTCAAACGCCTGACAACACACCCCAAAACAGGAGGAAAGCATCCATGAATTCCTGGCTACGCGCCCTGCTCTATCTGTTTGCCTTCCTGCTGCTATTCGTCTGGGTCGGCCTCGGCCTGTTCGATGCCGAACGGGCCAAGGGCCCCATCGCCAACTGGATCAGCCAGCAGACCGGCGTGCCTGTCACCATAGGCCGGCTGGTGTTCAACCCGCTTCACCCCTACACCCTGCTGGCGGAGCAGGTGCAATACGGGGATGCGGTGCAGCTGGAGAAGATCTATCTGGAGATAGACAACATCGACTGGCTGAACCGGGACGTGCGCATCGCCCACCTGGATCTCATCCGCCCCGTCATCAAGCTGCCGCTGCCGAACCAGCTGCCGACCCTGCCGGTGCACTCCCTCACCATCAGCGACAGCACCATAGACAACCTGAGCCTGTACAGCGAGGCCCTGACCCTGCGCGGCCTGAGCGCCACCCTGAGCGACTGGGAGCTGATCGATCCGAAACGCCAGCCCCAGGCCAACCTGACCCTGGGCATCAACCAGCTGGAGACGCCGCAACTCACCCTGGCCCGCCTCAGCCTCAAGGGGCGACTGGAGGGACAGGTGCTGAGCACGGACAAGCTGACCACCAACCTGTTCGAGGGTCTGCTGGAGACCGGCATGGTGCTGAACTGGCCGGATCGCAGCCTGCAACTGCACGCTCTCAAGGCCCGTGGCATGCGGGTCGAGCTGGGGGACATCCCCCCTGGCGAGCTCCCCCTGCGCCGCATCACCCTGGATCGGGGCCAGCTCGATCGGGTCAGCGTCAATGCCATAGAGCAGGAGCTCTCCCTCAACAACTTCAGCGGTCAGCTCACCGCCTTCGACTGGCAGGCGGGCAGCCAGCCAAGCGGCTATCTCTCCGGCACCCTGGCGGATCTGGGCCGCGGCCTGTTCCAGCTGGAAGCCATCGAGGGCAAGCTCGCCTTCTCCCCCCGGCAGATCGAGGCCGAGCTGCAGGGCAAGGCATACGAAGGGGAGTTCAATGTCGAGCTTGCCCTCGACACCCAACTGCAAAAGCTGACCCTCAAGGACATGGCCCTGAGCGGCATGGACATCAGCCTGCCGGAAAGGTGGTGGCAGGAGTGGCAGGGCTGGCGCCCGCAGCAGATCGAGGTGCGCAAGCTGGCCTTCGACAGGCTCAAGGTGCTCTCCTTCGACGACGCCCTGCCCCTCTCCCTGACTGGCTGGCAGCTCTATCTGAGCGATCTCAGCCTGAGGAACAACCAGCCGGGTCCGCTGCTCGGCCGTGCCCGCATCGAGAGCAAGTGGTTCGAGTTGGTGTGGGATGGCCTGAGTGCCCGCAACGGCGTGCTGGACGGGGAGCTGACCCCGAGCGCCTGGCAGCTCAACAGGCTCAGCAGCGAGCTGCCGGATGAGGGCTCCCTCAGCCTCAGCGGCCAATGGGGCAAGGTGCCCGGGCAGGAGAGCCGCCTGCAACTGCAGGGCAAGCAGCTGGATCTGGAGAAGTGGGGCGAACTGCTCCATGCCCCCGTCTCGCTGGCGGGCAAGGTGGATCTGGAGACGGATCTGCAAGCCGATCTGGCCCCGCAGCCGGAGCAGGCCCCCGGCAACTGGCGCCGCACCCTGCAGGGCAGCCTGAGCCTGGAGGCCAGGGATCCCTTCTGGGACAAGGTCGGGATAGACCCGCTGCTGGACAACTGGTTCAAGGAAGCGACCCCGCCCACCCTGACCCCCGAGACCCTGTGGCAGGCGTTGCAGCAGGGGGATACCCCCTTCTACCACATCAGGCTGAAGGCCAGGGCTGAGCAGGGCAAGCTGCAGATCGAGCAGGGCGGGGCTTCCACCATCACCCACCTGCTCGGGTTGCAGGGCGGGGTCGATCTCGCCAGCGACCAGTGGCAGCTGGATCTCGGCGTGCTGAACAAGCGGCGCTGCGCCGAGCTGCTGGCGCGCTGGCGCGGCCCCCTTGAGAGCCCGACCCTTGAATGGCGCTTCCCGAGCGGGGAAGCCACTTGCGACTGGGAGACTGGCGTACGCTACCCGGCCCAGGGGCGCAGCGGCACGCTCCGGCGACCCCAGACGCCCCCCGCCACCGCGGCGCAATGACGAACAAGGCCTCATCATGAGGCCTTATTGCTATCGGATGCCCGACGAGGGGGTCAGTGTCCCGCCCGCTTGATGGGCAGCACCACGTACTGGCCGACAAACTCCACCGCCAGCTTGCGGCCGCTGAACAGCTGCACCCGCAGGCTGAACTTGGCGGACTCCCCGCTCTTGAGCGGCGCCAGCACGGCGGGCATCCCCTCCCGGGCGACCCTGGCCTCAGGCTCCTCGCTCACGGGTCTGTAGTATTTGATGTTGCCCTCCGCCAGCACAGTATCCCCGCCCAGACCGGCCTCCTTGAGTTGCAGCCAGATGAGGCCCCAGCCCGCCAGCACGCACTGGCTGTAAATGCTGCCGGCGAACATCGTGTCGTGGACGTTGAGGTTGGCCGCCAGGTTGGCCTTGAGGTGGAAGGTCTGGCCGTCGTAGTGGGTGATGTGCACCCCCATCTTCTCGCTGATGGGGATCCCCCTCGACCAGCGGGTGGTGAGATCCTGACACCACTCGGGGCGATACTGTATGGTCTGCAGCGGACTGATGGATTTGATCATCTGACGATGGGGAATGCGGCCGAAGGAGACGGGCCCCTCGCCCACCTCGAGAAAGCCGCACCTGCGATAGAACTCCACCGCCTCCTGGCGTGCGTTCATCACCAGCCGTTTCACCTTCTCGTCCCGGGCCAGCTGTTCGAGATCCTCCACCATGCGGGCCCCCAGCCCCTGACCACGGTACTCTGTACGAAGCGCCATAAAGCGGATCTGGGCCTCGTCACCCCCGATGAAGAGGCGGCCGACGGCGATGGGGGTGCCGTCTTCGGCCAGCATCAGCCGATGAATGGCGACGGTATCGTATTCGTCACGCTCGGAGCCCACGGGCAGATTGAAAGGCTTGCGCAGTAGTTCCCAGCGCAACTGGTAGTAGGCATCCAGCTCCGCTGGCGTTTGGGGGGTGACTACCCGATACATAAAGCGATCCTTGAGTTTGCGCCGACGGGCAGATGGAAGGGCTTGCGCACCAATGCTTCCCGGCGCAGCGGGTAGCTGGCATCCAGCTCCGCTGGCGTTTCTGGGGTGACTACCCGATGCATAAAGCGATCCTTGAGTTTGCGCCGACGGCCAGATTGAAGGGCTTGCGCATCAATGCCTCCCGGCGCGGCGGGTAGCTGGCATCCAGCTCCGCTGGCGTTTGAGGGGTGACCACCCGGTACATAGCGACGTCCTTGAGTTACACTGGTCGAAAGCCATCTTGCCGTGCAAATTCATGGACTTCAATCTGCAAGCGTACCAAGCCGATCACTTATTGCACCTCAGCGCCAAACCCGAACGCCGCCTCTCCATCCTGGAAAATGCCCGCCACCGCTGGCTGGAAATGGACGGCGTGGTGCAATCCGCCATGAGCCTGAGCCAACCGGAACACCTCTGCCTGCCCCATCAGCAGAGCATCGCCGAGCGGCTGCCCGCACAGGCGAGCCGGATCCTGGAGCTGGGATTGGGAGGGGGGGATCTCACCCGTCATCTGGGTGCGCGCTGGCCCGAAGCCCGCCACGACTGCGTGGATCTGGACGCCGAGATCCTCACCCTGTTCCAGCAGTTTTTCCTGCCCTCGACTGGAGGTGCGCCACGGCTGCACCACGCCGATGCACTGCACTTCCTGCTGGAGAGTCGGGAACAGTACGACCTGGTGCTGCTGGACCTGTTCAGCCAGGACGGCAATCCCCTGCTGCTGTTCCAGGCTCCCATCTATCAGGCGCTGGCCAGATGCCTGCACGGCACCCTCATCGTCAACCTGCTGCCACGGACCCATCTCGAACTGGCACAGGCCAAAAGGCTGGCCGAGGAGTGGATCGGCCCCACCAGCGCCCACGGGGTGCCGGGCTATCGCAACGTCATACTGCACGCCATCAGCCAGGGGGCTTAACGCCCCTTGGCGAGCTGTTACTGTTGCCCTACACCTGCAGCCAGAAGGTCACGGGACCGTCGTTGAGCAGCCTGACCTTCATGTCGGCGGCAAAGCGCCCCGTCTCGGTCGGCACGCCGCTCTCCCTGGCCCGGGCAACGAAGTAGTCATAGAGCCGCTCGGCATCGCTCGGGTGGGCACCACCGGAGAAGCTGGGTCGCATCCCCTTGCCGGTATCCGCCGCCAGGGTGAACTGGGAGACCACCAGCAGACTGCCACCGACCTGGCTCACGTTGAGGTTCATCTTGCCGTTCTCATCGGAGAAGATGCGATAGCCGCTCACCTTGTGCAGCAGCTTGTCGGCCTTGGCCTCGTCATCCCCCTGCTCCACCCCGAGCAGTACCAGCAGCCCTTGCTCTATGGCCCCGGTCACCTCCCTCTCGACGGTCACGCTGGCCTCGGATACCCGTTGGATCAATGCAATCACCCGCAACTCCTTTGTCTTGTCAGAAACGCACGACCGCCCGAAGGCGGTCGTTGATGTTAGCAATAAGCGAGGGGATCAGCCCAGCTCCTCATTGCCGGGCTTCTCGTACTCCCCCAGGCAGGCGGTGGTCTCTGCCCCCAACAAGACCACCAACCAGCTCAGATAGACCCATACGAACAGAATGGGGATGGTCGCCAGGGCACCGTAGATGGCCTGATAGGAGGGGAAGTTGGTGATGTAGATGGAGAAGCCACGCTTGGCCAGCTCGAACAGGGTGGCCGCCACCAGGGCGCCGATCAAGGCGTGGGTCAGCCGCACCTTGCAGTTGGGCACCACCGTATAGATAAGCAGGAAGCCGAACACAGAGAACAGGAACGGCAGACTGCGCAACACCAGGTAGCCGGCGCCAAACAGGCTGTCAGCGGCAAACAGCTTCAGCGACAGTATGTAGGAGGAGATGGCGAGGCTGGCCCCGATGAGCACGGGGCCCAGGGTCAGGATCATCCAGTACATGGCGAAGGCCTGGGCCAGCGGTCGATTCTGGGTCGAGCGCCAGATGTAGTTGAGGTTCTTGTCGATGGCCGAGATCAGCATCAGGGCCACCACTATCAGGGCACCTATGCCGACCGCAGTGGTGTTGGTGGCATTGGCCACGAAGCCGTCTATGTACTCCTTGAGCATCTCGCCGGCGGTGGGCACGAAGTTGTGATAGACGAACTGTTCCATCTGCTGTTTCAGGGTCTGGAACACCGGAAAGGCCGACATCATGCCGAACACCACGGCCACCATGGGCACCAGGGAGAGCAGGGTCACATAGGCCAGGTAGCCGGCGGTGACCGTCAGCCTGTCCTGCTGGAAACGACCCCAGACAAACTGGGCGAAATGGGCACCATCGTGGCGCAAGAAGGAGACTGCGTGGGCCAGGCGGCCGCGGATTTGCTGCTGCATCTTGATTCTCGTAAGCGTCATCATGCAGATATTGTGTCAGATAGGGTGCCCATCTGACCACCCATCAGCCAGCTCGCGACCATCGCATCGACCATACGGGAGCAAGAGACCGCCGCGCGACCATAAAAAAAGAGGCCATAAGGCCTCTCTTTGGTCTGTCGATGAACAGCTATCGATCAAGCACGACCGGCGCGCTTGCGATCCATCTCGGTCAGCAGTTTCTTGCGGATACGGATGGCCTTCGGCGTGATCTCGACCAGCTCATCGTTGTCGATGAACTCGAGAGCCTGCTCCAGGGTCATGCGGATCGGCGGAGTCAGCACCTGGGCTTCGTCGGTACCGGAGGCACGCATGTTGGTCAGCTGCTTGCCTTTCAGGCAGTTGACGGTCAGGTCGTTGGAGCGGGAGTGGATCCCGATCACCTGGCCTTCGTACACTTCGGTCGCGTGACCGATGAACAGACGACCACGGTCTTGCAGACCGAACAGGGCGAAGGTCAGGGCCTTGCCGGTAGCGTTGGAGATCAGCACGCCGTTCTGACGCTCACCGATGCTGCCACCCTTGTGCGGACCGTAATGGTCGAAGGTGTGGTACAGCAGGCCGGTACCTGAAGTCATGGTCAGGAACTCGGTCTGGAAGCCGATCAGGCCACGGCTCGGGATCATGAAGTCCAGACGGACACGGCCCTTGCCATCCGGGGTCATGTTGGTCATCTCGCCCTTACGCAGGCCGAGTTGCTCCATCACTGAACCCTGGTGGATCTCTTCCACGTCGACGGTAACGGTTTCGAACGGTTCTTGCAGAACGCCGTCAACGGTACGCAGGATAACTTCCGGACGGGATACCGCCAGCTCGTAGCCTTCGCGACGCATGTTTTCGATCAGGATGGAGAGGTGCAGTTCACCACGGCCGGAGACGCGGAACTTGTCCGGATCTTCGGTCTCTTCCACGCGCAGGGCCACGTTGTGGACCAGTTCCTGATTCAGACGCTCCAGGATGTTGCGGGAGGTGACGAACTTGCCTTCTTTACCGGCGAACGGCGAGGTGTTGACCTGGAAGGTCATGTTCACGGTCGGCTCGTCAACGGAGAGCGGCGGCAGGGCTTCGACGGCATTGTTGTCACAGATGGTGTCGGAGATCTTCAGCTCGCCCAGACCGGTGATGGCGATGATGTCGCCCGCTTGCGCGTCGGCCACTTCGGTACGGGACAGACCCAGGTAACCCAGCACCTGACCGACCTTGCCGGTACGGTTCTTGCCGTTGGCACCCACGATGGTGACCTGCTGGTTGGTCTTGACGCGACCACGGGTGATACGGCCGATGCCGATGACGCCCACGTAGGAGTTGTAGTCCAGCTGGGAGATCTGCATCTGGAAACCGCCTTCGGTATCCGCAGCAGGGGCTTCGACGTTGTCGACGATGGCTTGGAACAGGGGTTCCATGTTGTCGGACGGTACGTCTTGGTCCAGGGTGGCCCAACCGTTCAGTGCAGAGGCGTAAACAACCTTGAAGTCCAGTTGCTCATCGGTGGCACCCAGGTTGTCGAACAGATCGAAGACCTGATCCATTACCCAGTCAGGACGAGCACCCGGACGGTCGATCTTGTTGATGACCACGATGGGCTTCAGACCCTGGGCGAATGCCTTCTGGGTCACGAAACGGGTTTGCGGCATCGGGCCGTCAACGGCGTCAACTAGCAGCAGCACGGAGTCAACCATGGAGAGCACGCGCTCAACTTCACCACCGAAGTCGGCGTGACCCGGGGTATCCACGATGTTGATGCGGTAGTCGTTCCAGCGGATCGCAGTGTTCTTGGCGAGAATGGTGATGCCACGTTCCCGTTCCAGATCATTGGAGTCCATGATCCGTTCCTGACCTTCGCTGGTGCGATCCAGAGTGCCGGATTGCTGCAGCAGCTTATCAACCAGAGTCGTTTTGCCGTGGTCAACGTGCGCAATAATCGCAATATTGCGTAAATTCTCTAACATTCTCGCCTCAAATCACCGGGTAAAATTGGGCGCTAATTGTACTCTCGCCTTTGTGATCTGCCTAGCAGAATTGCAGACCATTCGCGTACAACAGGGGATCTGGATCATGGACCCCGCGCCAAAAGCCTGCTTAGATGGCCTTGGCACGTTGGCGCACCACGATGGTGCACCAAAACGATCCAAGGTTGCACCACTTTGAGGCGCAGCCAAGCATGAAAGCGGGTGTCCCGACAGCCTGAAAGGGTGCAAATGCCCTGAAATCAAGCTGTCACAAACTTGGCACGATACTGGCTTATGTGAATGTGATGACGCATTCACCCAAAGAGTTTTAACACCGGAGGTTACTTAGCATGTCAGCCCAGAACGTTTTGGCCCTGATCCAGGAACACGAAGTCAAGTTTGTTGATCTGCGTTTTACCGACACCAAGGGTAAAGAGCAGCACGTATCCATTCCTTCCCACCAGGTCGACGAAGACTTCTTCGAAGACGGCAAGATGTTCGATGGCTCCTCCATCGGCGGCTGGAAGGGCATCAACGAGTCTGACATGGTGCTGATGCCGGATCCGGCCTCCGCCAAACTGGACCCGTTCACCGAAGAGACCACGCTGAACATCGTCTGTGACGTGCTTGAACCTGCCACCATGCAAGGCTATGACCGCGATCCGCGCTCCATCGCCAAGCGTGCCGAAGATTTCCTGAAAGCCAGCGGCATCGCTGACACCGTGCTGTTCGGGCCGGAGCCGGAATTCTTCATGTTCGACAACATCACCTTCTCCAACACCATGGGCCACAGCTTCGTGAAGATCGAATCCGAAGAAGCTGCCTGGAACTCGGGTACCGAGTACGAGCACGGCAACAAGGGTCACCGTCCCTTCGTCAAGGGTGGTTACTTCCCGGTTGCGCCGGTTGACTCCTCCCAGGACATCCGTGCTGCCATGTGTCTGGTGCTGGAAGAGATGGGCCAGGTCGTTGAAGCTCACCACCACGAAGTGGCCACTGCCGGTCAGAACGAGATCGCCACTCGCTTCAACACTCTCACGCTGAAAGCTGATGAAGTGCAGGTGCTGAAGTACGTGATCCACAACGTGGCCCACGCCTACAACAAGACTGTCACCTTCATGCCGAAACCCATGTTCGGTGACAACGGCTCCGGCATGCACTGCCACCAGTCCCTGGCCAAGAACGGCGTCAACCTGTTCGCCGGCGACCTGTACGGCGGTCTGTCCGAGATGGCGCTGCACTACATCGGCGGCATCATCAAGCACGCCAAGGCCATCAACGCCTTCGCCAACCCGACCACCAACTCCTACAAGCGTCTGGTGCCGGGCTATGAAGCCCCTGTCATGCTGGCCTACTCCGCCCGCAACCGCTCTGCCTCCATCCGTATCCCGGTTGTGCCGAGCCCGAAAGCCCGCCGCATCGAAGTGCGCTTCCCGGATCCGGCTGCCAACCCCTACCTGGCCTTCGCAGCCCAGCTGATGGCCGGTCTGGACGGCATCATCAACAAGATCCATCCGGGCGATGCCATGGACAAGAACTTGTATGACCTGCCGCCGGAAGAAGCCGCAGAAGTGCCGACCGTTGCCGGTTCCCTGGACGAGGCCCTGTCCGCACTGGATGCTGATCGCGAGTTCCTGACCCGTGGCGGCGTCTTCAGCGACGACTTCATCAACTCCTACCTGGAGCTGAAGCAGCATGACGTGGATCGTGTCCGCATGACCCCGCACCCGCTGGAGTTCGAGCTGTACTACTCCGTCTAATCCGGTGTCCTTGCTTCATCATGACAAACCCGCCATCTGGCGGGTTTTTTATCTAAGGGGCTGAAATATCATGACCCATGGCCTCACACAGCATGGGGCATACGGCTCGTCGAGCCCATTCTTCACCGCGGATCCGACAATAAGCCCGACATTTTTTTCTCTGATAGGATTAAGGTGAACCCCGTCAAGGAGAGATGGATGAAAACAGTACACCCGACATGGACGCTGGGCCTCTTGCTGATGATCTCCTGCACCGCCCAGGCGGCCAGAGTCTATTCCTGGATAGATCCCCAAGGGGTGACCCATTACACAGACGCCCCTCCCCCCGGCAAGAACGCCAGGGAAATAGACCTGCGGGTCTCCCCCCTCATCGGCACCTCGCCCCACTCGGTCCAGGTCGACGACTTCAACAGCCTGACCGGCGTCGATGCCAGGAAGGCCCTGGAGGCCGCCCCCCTGGAGATAGAACTGCTCTCCCCCGAGCCGGGCAGCACACTGCGCGACAACACGGGCAACATCGTCTTCCAGGCCCAGGTCCATCCCCAGGCGCCGGTGCAATATGACGTGCGCCTGCTGCTGAACGACAAGGCCATTCCCCTCGTTCACAACAGCCTGGCCATCCGGGTGGAGAACCTCCCTCGCGGCGCCTACGAGGCGCGGCTCGAGCTGCTCGCCAAAGACGGTACGATCCTTGCTAAATCCAAAGCAGCCACCTTTTACCTGCATAGAACGACTGTGAATCAGGCTCCCAAAGCCACCCCCAAGGCCAATTAGGGGTGATGTGACGCACCGATGCGGGTAAACTCAATGCACCATATCGGTGCATAACAGGTGTAAAGCACCGTTTTAGGGAGAAACCTGTGCCAACCCGCTTGGATCACGCCAAGACACTCTTGGACAACCTGCTGACCGCCGTCATCCTGATGGATGAGCGGCTCTGCATTCAATTCGTCAACCCGGCGGCCGAACAGCTGCTTTCCCTCAGCGAACGGCGACTGATCGGGATCGAACTGCCCCATCTGCTGGAGCACATCTCCCTCGACCTGCAACGATTCAAGCAGTGCCTCATTTCAGGGCAGGGCTTCACCGACAGCGAAGTCACCCTGGTGGTGGAGGGAGAGCCCAGGCTGGTGGAGATCAGCGTGAGCCCCATGGCCGACCACGAGCAGCGGCTGATGGTGGTGGAGCTGCGCAAGATCGATCAGCAGAAGAAGATCAGCCAGGAGCTGCAGCAACATGCCCAGCAGCAGGCCGCCAAGGAGCTGGTGCGCGGGCTGGCCCACGAGATAAAGAACCCCCTCGGGGGATTGCGCGGCGCCGCCCAGCTGCTGCAAAAGGAGTTGCCCGACCCAGCCCTGCGTGAATATACCGGCATCATCATAGAGCAGGCCGATCGCCTGCGGGTACTGGTCGATCGTCTGCTCGGCCCCCAGCGACCGGGACGCCATCAGATGCACAATGTGCATTCGGTGCTGGAGCAGGTGCGCCGTCTGGTGGATCTGGAGCTGCCGCCCCAGATCCGCATCGAGCGGGATTACGACCCCAGCATTCCCGAGTTCGAGATGGAGCCGGACCAGCTGCAGCAGGCGTTTCTCAACATAGTTCGCAATGCCGCCGAAGCCCTCGGCGATCAGACCGGGCTCATCCGCATCAAGACCCGCACCGCCTTCCAGATCACCATCCACGGTCAACGCTACCGCCTGGCCGCCGAGATCAAGATCGTCGACAACGGTCCCGGCATTCCCGATGCCATTCGCGACACCCTCTTCTACCCCATGATCACCGGCAAGGAGGGGGGCACAGGCCTCGGCCTCTCCATCGCCCAGAACCTGATCGATCAGCACAAGGGACGCATAGATTGCATCAGCTGGCCCGGCCACACCGAATTCACCATCTACCTACCACTTCGCAAATAAGGGAACCTCATGACAGCAAAAGTGTGGATCGTCGATGACGACAGCTCCATCCGGTGGGTCCTGGAGCGCACCCTTGGCAGCGAAGGCTTCGAATGCGAGAGCTTTGCCGATGGCGAAGCCCTGCTGAGCTCGCTGGAGATGCGCTCACCGGACGTGATCCTCTCCGACATCCGCATGCCGGGCATAGACGGCCTCAGCCTGCTGGAGCAGATCCACCGCCGCCAGGCCGATCTGCCCATCATCATCATGACGGCGCACTCGGATCTCGACAGCGCGGTCAACGCCTACCAGCGCGGCGCCTTCGAATACCTGCCCAAGCCGTTCGACATCGACGAGGCGGTCACCCTGGTGCGCCGCGCCGAGAATCATCTGAAAGAGCAGCGCACCAAGCGCAAGGCGCGCCAGCAGGAGGCCACCACCACCCCGGAGATCATCGGTGAGGCTCCCGCCATGCAGGAGGTGTTTCGCGCCATAGGCCGGCTGTCGCGCTCCAGCATCTCGGTGCTCATCAACGGCCAGAGCGGCACCGGCAAGGAGCTGGTCGCCCATGCCCTGCACAAGCACAGCCCGCGCGCCCACAAGAACTTCATCGCCCTCAACATGGCGGCCATCCCCAAGGATCTCATCGAATCCGAACTGTTCGGCCATGAGAAGGGGGCCTTCACCGGCGCCAACAACATACGTCACGGCCGCTTCGAACAGGCCGACGGCGGTACCCTGTTTCTCGACGAAATAGGCGACATGCCCCTGGACGTCCAGACCCGGCTGCTGCGGGTGCTGGCGGACGGCCAGTTCTACCGGGTCGGCGGCCATCAACCGGTGCAGGTGGATGTGCGGATCATCGCCGCCACCCACCAGAATCTGGAAAAACGGGTCGCCGACGGCGAATTTCGGGAGGATCTGTTCCACCGCCTCAACGTCATCCGCATCCATATCCCCGCCCTCAAGGAGCGCCGGGAGGACATACCCCAGCTGGCCCAGCACTTCCTGCTGAGAGCCGCCAAGGAGCTGAACGTGGAGGCCAAGAGCCTGCACCCGGATACCCAGACCTACATCAGCCGCCTGCCCTGGCCAGGCAACGTGCGCCAGCTGGAGAACGTCTGCCGCTGGCTGACCGTGATGGCCTCCGGTCAGGAGGTGCTGGTCGGCGATCTGCCCACCGAGCTGCTGACCCCCATCACCAGCACGGCGGAGCCCGGCCACCCCGCTCTGACCGGTGGCTGGCAGCAACAACTGCAGGACTGGGTGGCCGCCAAGCTGGTGCTGGGGGAGACCGACATCCTGGCGGATGCCCTGCCCCAGTTCGAGCGGATCATGCTGGAGACGGCGCTGGAGCACACCCATGGCCACAAGCAGGAGGCCGCCCGCCTGCTTGGCTGGGGTCGCAATACCCTGACCCGCAAGCTCAAGGAACTCGACATTCCCTGAGTCTGCGGGAAAAACGATTCCCATCACGCCTTGAGGGAAAGCCTGACCAATCAGACCCCGTTTGCCTGCAAACGGGGTATCTTTTTCAAGATCCCCGCCTAGAATGACAGGCTTTCCAACCCGACTCGCAGAAGGCGCCACCATGATTGACAGATCCCTCCCCCTGACCGACCTGCACCGCCATCTGGATGGCAACATCCGTCCGCAGACCATTCTCGAGCTGGGTCGCCTGCACAACATCCAGCTGCCGGCCAATGAGCTGGAAGCCCTGCGCCCTCACGTGCAGATCGTCGAGAACGAGCCGAGTCTGGTGGCCTTCCTGAAGAAGCTGGATTGGGGGGTGGCCGTGCTGGCCGATTACGATGCCTGCCGCCGGGTCGCCTACGAGAACGTGGAAGATCTGCTGCGTGCCGGTATCGACTATGCCGAGCTGCGCTTCAGCCCCGCCTACATGGCGATGGCCCACAAGCTGCACCCGCAGGGCGTGGTGGAAGCCATCATAGACGGCGTGGCCGCCAGCAGCCGCGACTTCGGCATCAAGACCAACCTCATCGGCATCATGAGCCGCACCTTCGGCACCGAACAGTGCAGTCAGGAGCTGGCCGCCTGTCTGGCCCATCGCGACAAGCTGGTCGCCATCGATCTGGCCGGTGACGAGCTGGGCTTCCCGGGCACACTCTTCACCGAACATTTTCGCAAGGTGCGGGATGCGGGCATGCGGGTGACAGTGCACGCCGGTGAAGCGGCGGGCCCCGAAAGCATGTGGCAGGCCATTCGTGATCTCGGCGCCGAGCGCATCGGCCACGGCGTCAAGGCCATCCAGGATCCGGCCCTGATGGCCTATCTGGCGGAGCACCGCATCGGCATCGAGTCCTGCCTCACCTCCAACATCCAGACCACCACGGTCGCCAGCCTGACTGAGCACCCGATCCGCCAGTTCCTGGCCGCCGGCGTGCTGGCCTGCCTCAACACCGACGATCCCGCAGTGGAAGGCATCGACCTGCCCCACGAATACGAGGTGGCCGCCCCGGCCGCCGGCATGACGGCGAACGAGATCCGCACCGCCCAGCAGAACGGCCTGACCCTGGCCTTCCTGAGCGATGGCGAGAAGGCCGAACTGAGCGCCCGCGCGGCTCAACGCTGAGCAGGGGCAAGCCCAATAAAAAAACCGCCGAAAGGCGGTTTTTTTATGTAGAGAACCTGGCCGAGGGCTCAAATCACCCGGGAGAACTGCTGCTGGCGTGCCTTGCTGCGCAAATAGACATCGAAGCACATGCAGATGTTGCGAATGAGCAGCTGACCGGTGGAGACCACCTCAAGGCCGTCGTCTGTCAGGCGCACCAGACCATCGTCGATGAAGGTCTGCAGCAGCTTGAGATCCTCGGCGAAGTACTCCCGGAAGACCAGGCCATGGGCCTGCTCGACGGTGGCGAAATTCAGGGCGAAGTCGCAGATGAGGCGCTTGATCACCTCGCGGCGGATCAGGTCGTCCCGATTGAGGGAACACCCCTTCCACTGAGCGTGGCCGAGCGTCTCCACCTGGGCGTAATAGGTTTTGAGATCCTTCTGATTCTGGGAATAGGCATCTCCCATCATGCTGATGGAAGAGACCCCCAGCCCCAGCAGATCGCAATCCCCCTGGGTGGTATAGCCCTGGAAGTTGCGGTGCAGCTTGCCCTCGCGCTGGGCCACCGCCAGCTCGTCATCGGGCTTGGCGAAGTGATCCATGCCGATGAACTGATAACCCTGACCGGTGAGGAAGGCGATGGTGTCCTGCAGCATGGCCAGCTTCTCCCGGGGGGCCGGCATGTCCTCCTCCTTCAGCTTGTGCTGGGCGGCGAAGCGGCTCGGCAGATGGGCATAGTTGAAGATGGAGAGGCGGGCCGGATCCGTCTTGAGCACTTCCTCCAGGGTGTGGTGGAAGCTCTCCCGGTTCTGGTGCGGCAGGCCGTAGATGAGATCCAGGTTGGTGGATCGGAATCCCAATGCCCGGGCGCGCTCCAGCATGGCGCGGATGAAGTCGTTGTCCTGCTCCCGGTTGACCGCGACCTGCACCGCCTTGTTGAAATCCTGCACGCCGAGGCTGATGCGGTTGAAACCCAGCTCCCGCAACACGTCCAGCATGGAGAGTTCGATCTCGCGCGGGTCCACCTCTATGCTGATCTCCCCCTCCTCGGCGAAGTGGAAGTGCTCCCGCAAGATGGCCATCAGGCGACGGGTCTGCCCCTCGCTCAGATAGGTGGGGGTGCCGCCACCCCAGTGCAGCTGGGTCACCAGCCGGTTCTTGAACAGGGGGGCTTGCGCCTTGATCTCCTGCTCGAGGTAATCGAGGTATTGATCGGCCTTGTGCTGGTGACGGGTGATCACCTTGTTGCAGCCGCAGTAGTAGCAGAGCTTGTGGCAGAAGGGGATATGCACGTAGAGCGACAGATTGCGCGCCGGATACTGGCCCGCGGCCTGGACGAAGTCCGGATAACCGAAGCCCTCGTTGAACTCCAGCGCGGTGGGATAGGAGGTGTAACGCGGGCCGCTGTAGTTATATTTCTCGATCAGGGCCTGATCCCACACAATCTGTTCTGCTTGCACGCTTGCTTCCTCTTTCTTTGTTATCCAGGGCTCACCGGCTTAGCTGAAAGTCCTTCAGTCGGGCGACATCCTTGAGGATCTGCGCCTCCAGCTCGGCCTCGTAGCCGCTGCGCTCGAGATCCATCTTCATCACTTCGTTGCGCTTGAGGGCTCGCCTCGCCTCGTGAGTCGGCATCTCCTTCACCTTCTCGTAGAGGCCATAGAGACCGGGGAATTCACTGGCGAAGGCCCGTCCACCCTTGATCTGCAAGGCATCCAGCAGGTTGGTCAGCCGGATGGCCCCCTCCGAGTAGTCGCACTGACCATCCCGAACCGCATGGGCGATCACCCTGACGCTGTCGAGGATGCGCTCGTTGCGGGCCGCGATGGCCTGCCGCTGCATGTCGTGCTGACGCTTGAGACGCGCCAGCAGGGTGCCGGCATAGACAGCCAGCCCCAGCAAGACAAGGCCCCCCAGCAGGGCGGCCAGCATCCATCCACTCATCACTTCTTCTTCGGCTCTGGCTTGGGTTCGGGCTGATAGTCAACCTGGCTGAAACGCTCCCACAGCTCCTCCTCGGAGGCTGGCTGTCTCGGCTCTTCATACTCGACCTCGTCAAAATCACCGTCGTCATCTTCGTCGGTGTCTATGATGCCGAGCTCGTCCATCAGCTCCTGATAGCGATCGACGCGCTGATCGACCCAGGCCTGCTCGGCCGCTTCCAGGGTTTCACCGGCATCCAGTCGATCCAGCAGATCGTTCAGGCGATCATCGTTCTCGATGGAGGCCAGCTCCTGCTCGGGCGTCATCACCAACTTCTTCTCTTTTTGCGGCTTGGGCGCCACCGGCTTGCTCTGCTTCTCTTCCACGATCAGCACGACCGGCTTGCGGGAGCCGATGCGCGGATCCTTGGCCTGCTTGCCACTGCCGCCCTTCTTGCCCTGCTCGACTTGCTGACGGGAGCCCGCCTTCAAGCCCTTGCGCTTGGCGGCGCGTTTGCGCTCGCGGCCTTCCAGGGCACTGGCATCTGATTCTTTGCGCTTGCCGGTAGGCTTGCGGGTGGGTTGTTTGGCCGACATGAATGACTCCGACAAATAACTGGATTGAAACCCCCGGGATTGTTTCGTCCGGGGAGGATGCTGAAGCGGGGAACAGTAAATCTGGAACAAGAGTGGGATCCCGCACCAATTCGACCATATTCGGTCGCTGAACACCGCAGGATCGGCATCCTCTGGGCATGTTGCTGGTATTTTGACACAGAATGCCTTGGCGGGTTAATGACCCAGCAGAAAAAAGGCAGCCGAAGCTGCCTTGATCCTGTCATGCGAGTCCCATTCCCTGGCTGCAAATCGCCTTATCCCTGGGCGTACCTCTGCGCATCATATCGTTAGGTCTTCCTGACCCTTGTTGCTCGATCCTGAATGTGCGTGTGCTTGTCTGACCCATGCGGACAACATCCGGTCGTCTTTCTGGGGTGGTTGCCTCCCGCAGCCCCGCTCATCCCTGGCGGTCACCATCCTGGTCTCTGACTCTCCTGCTCATCACTTGCCTGCTGAGCCGACTCCCTGTCCAACCCGGACGCCAACAGCTCGCCCGGTCGTTCCATGAGCTCACTGTAACAATTTCGCTGCGGGGCTCAATCCACCCGGCATGCTTTCAAACGAAGATAAGTGGCCATCTCATTTTTAACATATTGAAAGTTATAGCTTCTGCGTCGAAGGCCGAACGCTGTTTCAGCCCCGACCGGACTCGGAAATGGGGGATCTCTTACAACAATACAGGGCATTTGCAGACATGGCACCGGAAGCCCCAAAAGAGAACAGGGAACCTTGATAGTTCCCTGTTATTTTCAACAAGCTAGATTCAGGACCTTATCAGTGCAGACCCGCCACGTATTTGGAGAGCGCCTCGATGTCCTGATCCGTCAGCTTCTTGGCCACATCCCGCATCATGCCATTGGGGTCATTGTCACGGGCTGCCGCACGGAAGGCGGTGAGCTGCGCCTTGATATACGCAGGGTGCTGCCCCGACAAGCTGGGATACTTGGCCTGCTCGACGCCGGAACCGCGCGGACCATGGCAGGCGGTACAAGCGGCCAGACCACGTCCCATGTCGCCTCCCATATAGAGCGCCTTGCCTGCGGCAACCACGTCATCGGGCACGGCAACCGGAGTCACCTTCTGGCTGGAGAAGTAGGCGGCCAGGTCGTCCATGTCCTGATCGGACAGAGGCAACGCCATGGGTCCCATGATGGGAGCAACCCGACCAGTTTGGCCAGAAGCTGCAGCCTTCAGTTCAACTAATTGTTTTTTGATATATGATGCGTGCTGACCAGCAATCTTGGGATACATGTCGACTGGGCTGTTGCCGTCCGGTCCATGACAGGCCGCACAGACGGCAGCCTTGGTTTGTCCCGCAGCGGCATCGCCCTTGGCTTGTGCCATCCCAGTTACGCCAACCATCAGAGCAAGTGTAATGACTAGGTTCTTCATGGCGTTCCAACTTTCTCGTTATTAGGCTTCCAGATCCCATGCCGCCGAAGGCATGTTAAAATAAACGCGTTTAAGCGACGCCATTTTACACGATTTCACAAAAAAGTAACTCTATAACCCTCTATCTCTATGGGGAATTTACGTTGGATACACAAACTCTGAATTTCAATAAGGTGCATTTTGTGACCAGCGCACCCGACATCCGCCACCTACCAAATGATGGGGGTGTCGAGATTGCGTTTGCCGGGCGTTCCAACGCCGGTAAATCATCTGCATTGAATACCTTGACCAAACACAAGAACCTGGCACGGACCAGTAAGACACCGGGTCGTACCCAGCTGATCAACCTGTTTGAACTGGAGCCGGGCAAGCGCCTGGTCGACTTGCCGGGCTACGGTTATGCGCAGGTTCCGCTGGAAATGAAGCTCAAGTGGCAAAAGTCACTGGCTGAATACCTGCAGCGCCGCGAATCCTTGAAAGGTCTGGTGATCCTGATGGACATTCGCCATCCGCTCAAAGAGACCGACATGAACATGCTGGAGTGGAGCTCACACCGTGAACTGCCTGTGATGCTGCTGCTGACCAAGGCAGACAAACTGAGCCCGGGTCCCCGCAACAATCAGGTGATCAAGGTGCGCCAAGCAGTAGCCGAGCTGGGTCCGCAGATCCAGGTTGAAGCCTTCTCTTCCCTCAACAACATAGGCGTCGAGAAGCTGGCCCAGACCCTGAGCGGCTGGTATCTGTCCAATGCCGAGGCAACTCCAACCGACACAGAAGAAGACCACCAGATCGAGGAGTAAATCGCTCCTCTTCTTGCTGCAATGAGCGGAGTTGGCCCTCCGCTGATTGAAAGACTTTCAGTTTTCCCCTGCCCGGGCCAGCCCCCACTCCCCCTTCTGTTACAACTCATCTCTATTTCTTATAAGTCTTTCTAATCAGAGAGATAGAACGTTAGGCTGTTGTGAAAATTAACATACCCCCTCCTTGACACCGTTTTCAGCTCTCCCGCTAGACAAGCCGGGAATAATGCCGAACATCAACGAAACTGAAAATTTATTACAATAATGGGATAGGAAGGGATAAAAATGAGGCCAGTCTCGCTGTCGCGGACCGGCCTGAAGAAATGAGTTCAAAAAATTGGGAAAAAGCGAGTTCTCGAGAACAAAGACGATTGGTTTTCCTCAAGAAACATCCCTATTCTAACAAAAGATCGCCCAATTTAAAGCATTTACTCTAAACTATTCGCATAAAAAAACACCCCGACGATGACTCATCGGGGCTGCTATTCAGCCACATTCAATTACGTGAAA
>NZ_CBCPLW010000026.1:0-63190 GCF_965119515.1 Aeromonas sp. Marseille-Q7275 | reverse complement strand
TAAATACCGGGGAGTTATAAAGGTGACTAGCTAGCACTTCCTCAACTATCCAGTTAGTCAGCACCATTTCGCACAAGTTCCGCTGCTTTGAGAAAAAACTTGATAAACGCGAACAACGCGAGCTCAAAAACACCGTAACACATTGTTATTTATCGCTTTAAATCCCATTTCAAAATAGTGGCAATTTCACTCTCCTGCCCGAGGGGAGCACTTTTCCCCGAGGATGAGAGCTGTTCTGCCCAGATACCAGAGGGTGAGGTTGCCAGAGCGCGTCTGCGGGACTGCACATTCGCGGTTGTGCCACTCCCAGCCAGCTTGATAAGCAAACCGACTTACAAGGTGCCCAGGTTGCGCTTCAGCTCTCTCAACACCTGCTTGGTGCCAGGCCGGATGCCGCGCCACACGGTAAAGGCTTCGGCAGCCTGTTCCACCAGCATGCCGAGCCCATCCATGGTCTGACGGGCGCCATGCTGCTTGGCCCAGCCAATGAAGGCAGTGTCCGTCGCACCGTACATCATGTCGTAAATGGCGATATCGGCGTGGATCAGGGCAGGCGCCAGCGGTGGCAGCTCCCCTTGCAGACTGGCGGAAGTGGAATTGATGATAAGATCGAACGGTCCCGCCAACTGCTCGTAAGTCTTGGCACTGAGCGCACCCAGATCCTGAAATTCGGCAGCCAGCTGCTGCGCTTTTCCATGAGTGCGGTTGGCGATGACCAACTCGCCCGGCTTCTCCGCCAGCAGCGGCGCCAGCGCACCGCGAGCCGCCCCACCGGCCCCCAGCAACAGGATCCGGCTGCCTGCCAGCGTCACCCCATGGGACTTGAGATCGGCTACCAGCCCGGCGCCATCGGTGTTGTCCCCCAGCAGCACGCCATCATCGGTCAGCTTGATGGTATTGACCGCGCCTGCCCGCTTGGCCCTTGGACTCAGTCGATCGACCAGGGCGAATGCCTGCTCCTTGAAAGGCACTGTGACATTGCACCCCTTGCCTCCCTGGGCAAAGAAGCTGCGCAGGGTAGCGGCAAACTCGTCGACGGCGGGCTCGGCCAGCCCATACTCCAGCTCTTGCTGGGTCTGTCTGGCGAACAGGGTATGAATGAAGGGGGACTTGCTGTGGCGCACCGGGTGGCCAAAAACCAGATAACGATCCATCAAAGAGTTCCATCAGAGGGTGATCACCCGATTTAACGGGTTTTCTCAATCGGGAACAAGCCGAATATCGGCCAGTAAAAAGGGGCCCGTCATGGCCCCTCGAGTCACAGCCACTCTCGTGGCGTGAGGTAGTCGGTATAGAGCAAGGCCTCGGGGCTGCCCGCCTCCGGCTGCCAGTCGTACTCCCAGCGGGCCAGGGGGGGCATCGACATCAGGATCGACTCGGTACGCCCGCCAGTCTGCAACCCGAACAGGGTGCCCCTGTCATACACCAGATTGAACTCCACATAACGGCCGCGACGATAGAGCTGGAACGCCCGCTCCCGCTCGCCATAGGGCAGCGCCTTGCGTCGCTCGACGATGGGCAGATAGGCATCGAGATAACCCCGACCTACCGCCTGCATGAAGGCGAAGCAGTCGGCAAAGGGCCAGCGGTTCAGATCATCGAAGAAGAGGCCACCCACACCCCGGGTCTCGTTGCGATGCTTGAGGAAGAAGTAGCGATCGCACCAGGACTTGAACTCGGGGTAGATCTCATCGCCAAAAGGCTGGCAGAGATCACGGGAGACCTGGTGCCAGTGCTGCACATCCTCGGCAAACGGATAGAAGGGCGTCAAATCGAAACCGCCGCCAAACCACCAGATGGGCGCCTCGCCCTCTTTCTCGGCGATGAAGAAACGGACGTTGGCATGGCTGGTCGGCACATAGGGGTTGTGCGGATGGATCACCAGCGAGACACCCATGGCCTCGAACTTGCGGCCGGCCAGTTCGGGGCGGTGAGCGGTCGCCGACGCCGGCATGGCATCGCCATAGACATGGGAGAAGTTGACCCCGCCCTGCTCGATCACAGCGCCATGGCACAGCACCCGGGTACGTCCTCCACCACCGCCTTCACGGCGCCAGGCATCCTCCACGAAGTGTCCGGTGCCGTCAGCCTGTTCCAGTCCCCGACAGATCTCGTCCTGCAACTGCAGCAGGAAGGCTTTGACCTGGGCCACATCCGGTTTGCTCATCTTGTCTCCAGTCAGGCAGGATCTTGATCGTCCCGTCCATTTTATATTGTGGTGTCGCGCCATGAGCACATCGCCCGTCATGACTGCAAATCAGGCACTTGCCGCCCCTCAGGAGGGACGAATGATGGCGCCGGTACGGGCGTCCTTGATCTCGGATGGATTGGCTTGTCCCCCGACTTCACCGGGCAGGATGTAAGCCAGCTGGCTTGCCAGCAGCTCACCGATATCGGCCACCCGACGGGCAGGCTCCTCGCCGGTCAGGTTGGCACTGGTCGAGACCAGGGGTTTGCCAAAGGCGCGGCACAGGGCCTGCACCTGAGGATGGGCCGTGATGCGCACCGCCAGGGTATCGAACTGACCCGTCAGCCAGGCCGGCGTGGTCGCACGGGCAGGCATGATCCAGGTGAAGGGGCCGGGCCAGCTCGCCTGCACGCGCGCAAGCTGCTCGCTGCTGAGCTGGCTCAGATCGATATAATCCTGCAACTGCACCAGATCGGCGGCGATCAGGATCAGGCCCTTCTCCACCGGGCGCTGCTTGATGGCCAGCAGGCGCCGAACCGCAGCCTCGGAGTCGGGATCACACCCCAGGCCAAAGACGGCCTCGGTGGCATAGGCGATCACCCCTTCGCGGTGCAGGGCGGCGATCGCTTGTTCAAATTCGTTTGGCATAGAAAAAATGCGACAGCCGGGCTGCCACCTCTCATCACTGGGTTGTAAGTTGAACCGACATGAGGGCACCTTGGTGCCCTCGCCTCTTCAGTACATTCGGACGCTTGACCCGCCAGAGCGCCTGCTCATCATCGGCCAGTGCAGCGCCTGCGATGCCGGGCAGGTCAAGAGGCTGGCGGCGCGGCAACATCGGGATCGGCGCCCAACGGCACGGCCATAAAGGGGCGGTTCACGGCAAGGTGATAAATCCAGATGAAACACTCCCTTGCCAGCAAGCTGCCAGCGGGCTTATGGCGGCAGGATTATACCCGCTCAATCTGATGACAGCATTTCTTTTGCGGACAGACCCAGCGCAGACTCCCCCTCACTTTCTTCTCGATCATGATGCCCCAGCCACACTCGGGGCAGGGCATGGGAACAGGCTTGTCATTTACCACGTACTTGCAGTGGGGAAAGGCATCACAGGAGTAAAACTGTTTGCCGTAGCGGGAGGTGCGGCTCACCAGATGGCCCTTGCCGCACTCCGGGCAGAGGATCTGGGTATCGTCGCTCTCCTGCAGGGACTCGATATGCTGGCAGGCCGGATACTGGGTACAGCCCACGAAAAGACCGTAGCGCCCCTTCTTGATCGCCAGCGCCTGGCCACAATCGGGGCAGGCCGATCCTTCGAGCACCTTTTCGATGTCGCGGCCGGAGGACGTCAGGGAACGAATGTAATCACAGGAGGGGTAGGCTGAACAGCCCAGGAAGGGGCCATGCTTGCCCTGACGGATCACCAGCTCGGCACCACACTGCGGGCACGGCTCGCGCTCGAATGCATGTTCGTGGGCAGAAAAGAGGTGATGATCGATTTTTGACATGGGCCGCGCCTTGGAATCCAGATGGCCTGAATTCTACCAGCGCGGCACCGGACTGTCAGTGAATGACACCGTCTGACTCGTCAAACACCAGCTCCTCCATCTGCTGGTAGGCATTCTCACTGCCCGGGACGTTGAACAGCACCATCATGACGACCCACTTCAGGTCATCCAGCTCGATATCCGGCTTGTCCAGCTCCAGCAAGCGCTCGATACAGATCTCGCGGGTTTCGGCGTTAAGCACCTGGGCCTGCTCCAGGAACAGCAGGAAACCACGGCACTCTGTGCTGAGGCGAGCCAGCTCTTGCGGGGCGTAGATCCGCATCGAACCTTGCGCGCTGGCGGTGACATACACCTCCCGCTCGCTGTCATGCAGATTGGGCAGTCGTTCCAGCCAGTTGAGCGCCTTCTCAATCTCGTCCTGATTGAAACCGGCCCGGCTAAGTTCGTCGGTGAGTTCATCCTGCTCGACCATCACATCTGCATCGCTGTGGATGTAGGTCTCGAAAAGGTACATCAATACATCAAACATGATTCGCCCTCCTCGCTCTGACGTATCCACCGGCTACCGCCATCACTGCACCGGCCAGCTCCAGCTCTACCAACCTGCCCAATACCACTTCGACAGGAAGCTGGGCCCGCTCGGCAACGGTATCCACGCTCGTGGTCTCATAATCTACGTTATCCAACAAATCGGCATAAGGCAATTCGCTATTATGCAATGGCTCGGGAGAAGGGTTCGCCGGCCCCTTAAACGGCACAAGGGCAGGCAGCTCTTCCATGACATCTGCCGCATTCAATACCAGCTTGGCCCCTTGCTGAAGCAGGCGATTGCACCCAGCGGCCTGGGTATTTTGCGGTGCGCCCGGTACGGCAAAGACCTCGCGGCCCTGCTCCAGCGCGTAGCGGGCCGTGATGAGTGAGCCGCTCTGCTCGGCCGCTTCCACCACCAGCGTGCCCAGCGACAGGCCACTGATGATGCGATTGCGGCGAGGGAAATGTTCCGCCAGCGGTCCCTGGTCCGGCGCCAGCTCGGAGACAAGCAGGCCGCCGTACTCGAGGATCTGCATCGCCAGGCCCTGATGGCGCTTTGGATAGAGGCAGTCAAGCCCGGAGCCCAGCACCGCCAGCGTCACACCGCCCGATGCCAAGGCGTGCTGGTGACAGATGCCATCAATGCCCAGCGCCAATCCGGAGGTGATCGCCAGGCCGCTCTCCACCAGCTCGGCACACAAACGGGCGGCGTTGTCCTTGCCTGCATAGGTGGGGTGACGAGTTCCCACCATCGCCAGCTGTGGCAGGGAAAGGGCAGCGAGATCCCCGCGGCAATAGAGCAGCAAGGGGGCAGCGGGGATCTCTTTGAGCAAGGCAGGATAGGCGGGGTCATCGAGACAAAGGAGGTGATTGCCAGGCGCTTCGACCCAGTTCAGCCCCTGATCCACAACCGGCAGGGACCATCTCATCTGCTGAATTTGGGCGCTCTGCAGACCAAGCGATCGCAGGGTGCCATCGTCTGAGTCAAACAGAGCGGTGATGTCGCCACCAAAATGGGCCAGCAGGCGGGCGGCGGTGACCGGGCCTATGCCGGTCACCGCATCCAGCGTCAGCCACAGCGACAGCCGCCCGAGTGGAAGTGGCACGTCAGAAGTTACTGACCTGATAACCCGAGCTGACCAAGTCCTGGCTCTGCAGGATGAGGCCATAGCTCAGCTTGTCATACACCTTGAACAGCATGACCCTGGCAACCGCTTCGGCGGGCAGGGACGACTTGCCAGCAGAGTGGAATGCCTTGTCATAGACGGAAGCATATTCCCGATACGAGACCTTGCCATTCTTTTCCACCATCTCGGCTCCCGGACGCAAAATCTCGAGCACATCGCCTGGCGCAATCTGATCCCGCTGCCCCTTGTTGATGAGGACAACGTCGAACTTGCCTCCTCCGCGCACCTTGCTCGGCAGCTCTATCACATAACCGGGGGAAATCACCGGCGCCGCCTTTGGCATGAAGACGGCAGAGAGGCTCTCCTGCGGTGGCAACGGGATGACCTTGTCTCCCTGATACACCTCGCGCCTGCTGTGCGTCAGCGTGACTCTGGTGCTGTCGTTGGCCTGGCGATCCTCCGCCCGCACAGTGCCGACAAAAATCGCCTCCTGGCCGAGTTGCTCACCGGTCAGCTTGTCCTTGTAAGTCACCCCGGGGCGATAGATGCCGTAACTCTGACCCGGATTCAGCGCCCCATGTACATAGAGGGTGTCCCCCTCCAGCATGCCGATATGCTTGTCGTTATTGCCAAGCACATAGGGCAGATCCTTGCTCTGCTGGCTGTCGGCCAGAATGTGATCGGTTTGCAGGAAGGGCACTATCTCGCTGAGGGGCAGGGTCGGAATGGGATTGGCCTTGTTCTCGTAGCGATTCTTGGGAGAGAGGTGAATAACCTGCTTGCCGCCCTGGCTGGCCTTGCCCAGACGCGGCTCGCCGTTGACCCAGCTCAGTTGTAGCACGTCGCCTGGGTAAATCCAGTGTGGATTGGCAATCTGGGGATTGATGTTCCAGAGACGTGGCCAGAGCCAGGGTTCGGCCAGATACTGGCCCGAGATATCCCAGAGGGTATCCCCCTTCTGCACCACGTAACTCTCGGGATAGCCGGATTTCAGCGTCAACTGCTGTGCCATGGCACCATTGGCCAGGGCTGTCGCCAGACAGGCGAGGATGATTTGCTTCAGATGCATAACACTCCCTGTTACTTCTGCACGCAAAGTGTTGCTGTTTTTTGTCGACGTAAATGACTAGAATTACGTCAATATTGACTGCGTTTACATGAAACTAAAGAAAAAACTATGGCCATTCTAGATGTATTGCGTTTCCCCGATGAGCGCCTGCGCACAGTCGCAGCCCCTGTCGAGACCATTACACCCGAGTTACAACAGATTGTAGATGATATGTTCGAAACCATGTATGCGGAGGAAGGCATAGGCCTGGCCGCGACTCAGGTCGACATTCATCAGCGCATCATCGTCATCGACGTCTCTGAAGACCGTGAAGATCAGCTGGTGCTGATCAACCCGGAGATCCTGGAGCAGTCAGGCAGCACCGGCATCGAAGAGGGTTGCCTCTCGGTCCCCGGCAGCCGCGCCCTGGTGCCGCGCGCCGAGTGGGTCAAGGTCCGGGCGCTGGATCGCCACGGCAAGCCATTCGAGCTGGAAGCGGACGATCTGCTCGCTATCTGCATACAGCATGAGATGGATCATCTGGTCGGCAAGCTGTTTGTGGATTACTTGTCCCCGCTCAAGCGCCAGCGCATCCGTCAGAAGCTGGAAAAGATGGCCCGTGAAGATCGCAAAGTCCTCTGAGGATCTGCCCCATTGAACAAGCTGAAACTGATTTTTGCCGGTACCCCCGACTTCGCCGCCCGTCACCTGGCGGCGTTGTTGTCTTCCGACCATGAGGTCGTCGCCGTTTACACCCAGCCCGACAAGCCCGCGGGCCGTGGTCAGAAACTGACCGCCAGCCCGGTCAAGGAGCTGGCCCTGGCCCACGAACTGCCTGTCTACCAGCCGGCGTCCCTGCGCAATGAAGAGGCGCAGGCCGAGCTGGCCGCCCTTGGCGCCGATCTCATGGTGGTGGTGGCCTACGGCCTGATCCTGCCCAAGGCGGTGCTCGACACTCCGCGGCTGGGCTGCCTCAACGTGCACGGCTCCCTGCTGCCACGCTGGCGCGGTGCCGCCCCCATCCAACGCGCCATCTGGGCCGGCGATAGCGAAACCGGCGTCACCATCATGCAGATGGATGTGGGGCTGGATACCGGCGCCATGATCCGCAAGGTGAGCTGCCCTATCGCCAGTGATGAGACCTCCGCCAGCCTCTACGACAAGCTGGCCGAGCTGGGCCCACTGGCGCTGGTCGATACCCTAGATGCCATGGCCGCCGGTGACACAGCTGCCGAGGCGCAGGACGATGCGCTGGCCAACTATGCCCAGAAGCTCTCCAAGGAAGAGGCGCGCATCGACTGGTCCATGGAGGCCGTCGCCATCGAGCGCTGCATCCGTGCCTTCAATCCCTGGCCCATCAGCTGGTTCGAGGTCGCGGAGCAGACCATCAAGGTGTGGCAGGCCGAGGTCATCGACAGCGACCATGGCCAGAGCGCCGGCACCCTGCTCAAGGCCGACAAGCAGGGGATCGACGTCGCCACCGGCAAGGGAGTGCTGCGTCTGCTGACCCTGCAACCGCCCGGCAAGAAGGCCATGTCCGTCCCGGATCTGCTCAACTCTCGCCGCGACTGGTTTGAACCCGGCACGCAAGTGCATTGAACTGGATTGAATTGACACAAGCGGGGCCCAGGCCCCGACTTGCGCATCTAAGGTAACTCTATGAAAACACGTGCACAGGCCGCTCTCGTTATTCAACAGGTGCTGGATCAGGGCCAATCCCTCTCCGCTGTTCTGCCTGCTGCCCAGGAGAAGGTGGCGCCTCGCGATCGCGCCCTCCTGCAAGAACTCTGCTACGGCACCCTGCGCTGGCTGCCCCGTCTCGACGCAGCGGTGAGCGAGATGATGGACAAGCCGCTCAAGAACAAGAGCCGCATCTTCCACTATCTGATCCTGGTCGGTCTCTATCAGCTCATCTACACCCGCATTCCGGCGCATGCCGCCGTGGCCGAGACCGTCAATGCCGTCAAGCTGCTCAAGGGCACCTCACTGCGCGGCCTCATCAACGGCGTGCTGCGCAACTTCCAGCGCAGCGCCGAAGTCATACTGCTGCGCATCGACCGGGTGCCCAGCATCCGCCTCGGCCACCCCGAGTGGCTCACCAAGCGTCTGCGTCAGGCCTATCCCGAAGATTGGGAGTTCATCATGGAGGCCAACAACCAGCGCCCCCCCATGTGGATCCGCAACAACAGCCAGCGCCAGAGCCGCGAACAGATGCTGGCCCGCATGGCCGAAGTGGGCATCAATGCGGTGGCCGGCGAAGAGGGTGAGGATTGCATCCTGCTGGAGCGCCCTTGCGACGTGACCAAGCTGCCCGGCTTCGAAACCGGTGACTGCTCGGTGCAGGACGGTGCCGCCCAGCAGGCCGCACGCCTGCTCGATCCCCAGCCGGGTGACTGGGTGCTGGACGCCTGCGCCGCCCCCGGCGGCAAGACCGCCCACCTGCTGGAGCTGCAGCCCGCCCTCGCCGGTGTGGTGGCCGTGGATGCCGACGAGAACCGCCTCACCCGGGTGCAGGAGAACCTGGATCGCATCGGCCTCACCGCCCGGGTGATCCACGGGGATGCCAGTACGCCGGATCTGTGGTGGCCAGAGGGCCAGTTCGACCGCATCCTGCTGGATGCCCCCTGCTCAGCCACCGGCGTCATCCGCCGCCATCCGGACATCAAGTGGCTGCGCCGGGATCAGGACATCCGCGAGCTGGCCGAGCTGCAACGCCGTATTCTGAACGCCCTCTGGGCGAAGCTGAAGAGCGGCGGCACCCTGCTCTATGCCACCTGCTCGGTGCTGCCGGAAGAGAACCGCGACCAGATCCGCGCCTTCCTGGCTGACACCAAGGATGCCCGTCTGGTGCCGCTGCACCAGCAGGACAACCCGGATTGCCCGGGTCGCCAGTTCCTGCCCGGCGAGGCGGAGATGGACGGCTTCTATTATGCCAAGCTGATCAAGCTGTAGGCCGTGCAGCCGGATGCCGAGTCCGGGCGACAGGCAGGCTTGCCTCGTTTCGAAGCAACAATCTTGAGTAAGATGTCCATATGAAAATCATCATTCTGGGTGCGGGTCAGGTGGGTGGCACCCTGGCGGAAAACCTCGCCGGCGAGAACAACGACATCACCATAGTCGACACCGACAGCGACCGCCTGCGGGAGCTGCAGGACAAGTTCGACCTGCGGGTGGTGAACGGCCACGGCGCCCACCCCAGGGTGCTGCGGGAGGCGGGGGCCCAGGATGCGGACATGCTGGTCGCGGTCACCAACAGTGACGAGACCAACATGATCGCCTGTCAGGTGGCCTACTCCCTGTTCAACACCCCGAACAAGGTGGCGCGGATCCGCTCCCCCGCCTATCTGGTGGAGCGGGATCGCCTGTTCCTGCCGGAATCCGTGCCTGTGGATCACCTGATCGCCCCCGAACAGCTGGTGACCGACTATGTGCGTCGTCTCATCGAGTATCCGGGTGCACTGCAGGTGGTTGATTTTGCAGGTGGCAAGGTGGGTCTGGTGGCGGTCAAGGCCTACTACGGCGGCCCCCTTGTGGGCAATGCCCTCTCCACCCTGCGGGATCACATGCCGAACATCGAGACCCGGGTAGCCGCCATCTTCCGCCAGGGTCGCTCCATCCGCCCGCAAGGCACCACCATCATAGAGGCGGATGACGAGGTGTTCTTCGTCGCCGCCGCCGGCCACATCCGGGCCGTGATGTCGGAGCTTCAGCGGCTCGAGAGCCCCTATCGCCGCATCATGATAGTCGGGGGCGGCAACATAGGTGCTGGCCTCGCCCGCCAGCTGGAGAAGCGCTACAGCGTCAAGCTCATCGAGCGCAACCAGAAGCGGGCGGAGCAGCTCTCGGAGAACCTGGAACACACCATAGTCTTCTGTGGCGACGCGGCGGATCAGGAGCTGCTGGCGGAGGAGCACATCGATCAGATCGACGTTTTCATCGCGGTGACCAACGAGGACGAGGCCAACATCATGTCGGCCCTGCTCGCCAAGAAGATGGGCGCCAAGAAGACAATGGTGCTGATCCAGCGCGGCGCCTACGTGGATCTGGTGCAAGGCGGCTCCATCGACATCGCCATCTCGCCCCAGCAGGCCACCATCTCGGCCCTGCTGACCCATGTGCGCCGTGCCGACATCGCCAACGTCTACAGCCTGCGCCGCGGCGCCGCCGAAGCCATCGAGGCCATCGCCCACGGTGACGAGAACACCTCCAAGGTGGTGGGCAAGACGGTGGGCGAGCTCAAGCTGCCGCCGGGCACCACGATCGGCGCAGTGGTCCGGGGGGATGAGGTGCTGATCGCCCACGATCGCACCCAGATCCAGCAGGATGACCATGTGGTGATGTTCCTGGTGGACAAGAAGTACATCCCGGAAGTGGAACGCCTGTTCCAGCCCAGCCCTTTCTTCCTGTAAGCACCCCATGCAACAGGCTGCGACATTCAGACCCGGACACTGCCCAGAGGGAAGGTCCGGGTCTTTTTTCAATCAACGACCAGGTTATCTTGCATGATCAAGCTGCGTCCCATCGTCTTCACCCTCGGGCTGGTGCTCTCCAAGCTGGCCCTCTTCATGTGGCTGCCCACCCTGCTGGCGCTGCTCACCGGCTCCGAGGGTTTCGTCGAGTTTCTCAAGTCCGTGCTCATCACCCACGGCGCCGCCCTGCTCTGCCTGCACTACGGGCGCAAGGCCGAGTTTCACCTCGGGGTACGGGAGATGTTCCTGCTCACCACCTCGGTCTGGGTGGTGGCCTGCATCTTCGGCGCCCTGCCCTTCGTCTTCATCACCCATATCGGCTTTGCCGACGCCTACTTCGAGACAATGTCAGGGGTCACCACCACGGGATCCACCGTGCTGTCGGGGCTCGACGGCATGGCCCACAGCATCTTGCTGTGGCGCTCCATCCTGCAGTGGCTCGGGGGCGTGGGCTTCATCGTCATGGCGGTGGCCGTGCTGCCCTACCTCAACGTCGGCGGCATGAAGCTGTTCCAGACCGAGAGTTCGGATTGGTCGGACAAGAGCGCGCCCCGCGCCAAGACGGTGGCCAACAACATAGTGGTGGTCTATCTGGTGCTCTCCATGCTCTGCTTCCTCGCCTACTGGGTGAGCGGCATGACGCTGTTCGAGGCGGTCAACCACGCCATGACGACCCTCAGCACCGGGGGCTACTCCACTTCGGACCAATCCATGTCCCACTTCTCCAACGAGGCGCACTGGATCGGCACCCTCTTCATGTTCCTCGGCGGCCTGCCCTTCCTGCTCTATGTGCAGGCCCTCTCCCGCCGTGACAACAGCCTGCTCAAGGATGCCCAGGTACAGGGCTTCTTCTGGCTGGTGGTCTGGGTGACCCTCATCGTCACCTTCTATCTGTGGTTCAGGGACATCTACGGCTTTATGGATGCCCTGCGCATCAGTAGTTTCAATATTGTCTCGGTGGTTACCACCACAGGCTATGGCCTCGGCGACTTCGGTACCTGGGGCCCGCTCACCAGCATCATCTTCATGATCCTGCTGGCGCTCGGCGCCTGCTCCGGCTCCACCTCGGGCGGCCTCAAGATCTTCCGGGTGCAGGTGGCCTTCGCCCTGTTCAAGAAGCAGATGCGCCAGCTGATGCACCCCTCCGGTGTCTTCCCCCAGAAGTACAACGGCCGCCCGGTGAACGACGCCATCATCCGCTCCCTGATCTCCTTCGTGCTGGTCTACTTCGCCGTCATATTGCTGATCGCCGCCCTGCTCGCCGCCATCGGCCTGGATCCCCTGACAGCCATCTCGGGCTCCATCACAGCGGTGGCCAACGTGGGCCCGGGCATGGGCCCCGTCATCGGGCCCAGCACCAACTTCGCCAGCCTGCCTGACTCGGCCAAGTGGATACTGTCGTTCGGCATGCTGCTGGGGCGGCTCGAGATCCTGACGGTGGCGGTGATCTGCTTCCCCTCGTTCTGGCGGCAATGAGGCCGGCGTCGCGGATCACCATGATAAAAAGGGCAGCCCGCGGGCTGCCCTTTTTGTCTGAGTTCGACCGTCGCCGTTGCGTCAGTCTGCGGAGTCTTCCTGCTCCAGCGCGCGGTTGACCAGGGGCTCCGGCAGGGGCTTGGTGACCTCGACCCCCAGCTCGCGAAAACGCTCGGCCTGGGCGATCAGGTTGCCACGGCCGTTGACCAGTCGCCCCATCGCCTTGTCGTAGCTCTCCTGTGCCTTGTGCAGGCTGCCCCCCATCTGCTGCATCTCCTCCACGAACAGCCGCAGCTTCTCGTAGAGGCGACCGGCCCGCTCCGCTATCTGGCGCGAGTTCTGGTTCTGCCGCTCGTAGCGCCACAGGTTCTCTATGGTGCGCAGTGCCACCATCAGGTTGGTGGGGCTCACCAGCAGAATGTTGTGATCCAGCCCGTAACGCACCAGGGAGGGGTCGGCCTCCAGGGCGGTGAGGAAGGCAGGCTCCACCGCCACGAACATCAGCACATAGTCCAGGGTGCGCACCCCGGGCAGTTGCTGGTAATCCTTGCGGCCCAGCTCGCGGATGTGGTTGCGCACCGAGGCGACATGCTCCTTGAGCGCCACCGCCCTCTCCAGTTCGTCCCCCGCGTTGTACCAGCGTTCGTAGGCGGTCAGAGACACCTTGGCGTCTATGATGATGTCCTTGTCCTGGGGCAGGTGGACGATGACGTCGGGCTGATAGCGCTTGCCCTTGTCCACCTCGATATTGACCTGGGTGTGATACTCGTGGCCTTCCCGCAGACCGCACTCGGAGAGGATCCGCGCCAGCACCACCTCCCCCCAGTTGCCCTGCTGCTTGCTGTCTCCCTTGAGGGCCCGGGTCAGGGCCGCGGCCTCTTCGGTCATGCGGGCATTGAGCTCGGCCAGGCGCTCCAGCTCGAACCTGAGGCTGTGGCGCTGGGCCGTCTCCTGGGCGTGGGTCTCCCCCACCTGGCGACGAAAGCCCTCGAGCTGCTCCTTCAGGGGTGTCAGCAGCAGATCCAGGCTGTTCTGGTTCAGTTCGCGGAAGTTACCGGAGTTTTGCTCGAAGATACGGTTGGCGAGGTTTTCGAGCTGCTGGCTGAGGCGAGCCTCCGCCTGCTGTTGCAGCTGCAGCTTCTCGGCGCTGGCGATGCGCTCGCTGCGCAGGGTGGCTTCGGCATCCTTGAGGCGGGCGGTGAGCTTGAGCAACAGGGCCTGCTGCTGCTCCAGCTTCTGCTGGCCCAGCATCTTCTCGTCCTGCAGCTCGTCGAACCTGTCCTGCAGCGCCTGATGGCGCTCCTCAATGAGCAGTGTCTCCTCACGGGCCGTGCGACGCCCCGCCAGCCAGCCGAGGAGCAGGGCCAGCAGACCGGCCAGCAAGGCAGGCAGCCAGGTCGTCATCGGGATCATCGCCGACTCCGCCGACGCAGGAAGCGCTGGAGATCAACTCGTGCAGACAACCCTGTCATCGGCGGCTCCGCTGGCGCAGGAAGAGTTCGAGATAACGGTTGAGCAGCAACCAGAACAGGACATAGATGAGGTAGGCGGCCAGCACCACCCACTTGTGACTGTTGACCCCGGTGTCGAGCTCAGTGAACTCGATCTCCTTGATGTGGCAGTAGGCCCACATCAGCAGGGGGAAGATATACAGCAGAGAAGCACGCCACAGAAATAACCACATGAGTTCATCAGATCCCGCAAAAAGACCCGCCTAGCTTACACAAGGGCAACCCGGCTTGCGATCCTGGCCGGCGCTATTCTCTGGCTTGCCGGCGGAAAACTGGATAAAATTAACCCCTAATAGGTATAGGGGTGGGCATGACTCATTTTTTCTGTCGCTGGCTGACGCACGCACTGGGGGGCACCCGCAAACCGGACATGGTTTGCCACGAGGCGCGCCCGCCCTGGGCCATCGAAGAGTCGCAATTCCTCGCCCTGTGCCGCCGCTGCGGCGACTGCTTCAAGGCCTGCCCCAACGGTCTGCTCAAACCCGCCGACCAGCCCGAATATGTCGGCACCCCCATCGCCGGCACCCCAGTGCTGGATCTCGCCTGCGGCCAGTGCAGCTACTGTGGCAGCTGCGCCAGAGCCTGTCCCACCGGGGCGCTGGATCTGAGGCTCGGCCGTCAGGTACAGACCCGGGTCAGGATAGAGGCGAGCTGTCAGGCCCGTCAGGGCTTCTACTGCCTGCTGTGCGAGGATGCCTGTCCCCAGCAGGCGATCAAGGCCAGCAGCGAGGGGGTGAGCGTCAACATGGCGGCCTGCGACGGTTGCGGTGCCTGCGGCCTCGCCTGCCTGCACGGCGCCATCACCCTGATCCCCCAGCTCTGACGGCTCCGGCATTCCGACGCCCCCAGATCCGTCCCCAGCATGCATGCCAGACAGCAAAAAGGGCCCTCGGGGCCCTTTCACAGTCATGACCCTCAGGCCATGGTCAGGATATTGTCCTGCTCTATCCCCAGCAGGTGGCACAGCCGGGTCGGATCCCGCACCGCATCCGCCAGCGTGTACTCCCCCAGCACCTCGAGGAAGGCGTTCATGGCGCGGCGCAGTATGCCCTGGATACGGCAGCCGCCGGAGAGGCGGCAGTTCTCGCGCTTGCAGTCCACCGGGCAGAGCACGTGTTCCATGTCCATCACCACGTCGCGCAGGTTGATGGAGACGGCGGAGCGGCCGAGACGGATGCCGCCATGCTTGCCACGTACCGTTTCGATGTACCCCTTGATGCCGAGCTGATGCACTATCTTGACCACGTGGTTGCGGGAGATGGCGAAGGTATCGGCCACTTCCGTGATGGTCGACAGGCGATCACCGGGCTGGATGGCCAGAAAGGTCAGGGTACGCAGGGCATAGTCGGTAAATCGTGTGAGTTGCATGGTCGCACTTGCCTCTTACTACAAGCCAGAAATCAGGACGACAGCCAGTGGCCAGAGAGGTGAGACTGCACGTGCGCCCGCACAGGTGTCGCGTCTTCAGCCGGGTCGTGGAGTGACAAGGTTAAGAGCAGCTCTGGCGGGTGTCGACGAAGATGTACATAAATCGACACTTTCTTTGATTGATCGCAAACTTGCCGGCTCGAGGCGGGGTTTTGGCCATTTCCGGCGGCTAAATTCCATCGCCAGGCACAGGACCGCAGGCCGGCGAGCGGGCCGGTTCGCGGCTGTCAGTGGGGATGCTTCAGCCAGGTTTTCAGGGCCTGGGAGGGGATGGAACTCTCGGAGGCGACCGCGAAGGCGCCCCAGTCCACCGCACACTGCAGGGCATCCCTCATCGCCATGCCGCGGGCCAGACCGTGGATAAGGCCGCCGGCGAAGGCATCCCCCGCCCCCGTGGTGTCGACCACGGACACAGGCCGCGCCGCCACCCGCACCTGCTCCTCGCCGTGGATGGCCACGGCCCCCGCCTTGCCCTCGGTCAGCACCAGCCATTCGAGCTGATCTCCTGCGAGTTGGCGGGCATGCTGCCAGGGGTCGCCCACCTCGGCGAGATCGGCGCGGGAGGCCACCAGCACGTGGCAGGGGCGGCGAGCCTGCCCGCCCTTGGGATACTGGGCCACCACGAAACTCTTGCCCAGCATCTGGCGCATGTAGCCGATGATGGCGGTGCCGGGGTAGTTCACATAGAGGCAGTCCACCCCCTCCAGCGGCAGGTCGCCGGGCAGATCCGGGCGACGCGGCCGCCTCAGAATGGTGCGCTCCCCGGTGGAGTCCACCAGCACCAGCAGCTCCCCCGTCTCGCCGCCGAAGCGCTCCACGTGGGAACAGTCCAGCCCATGGCCCGCCGCCTGCTCCAGCAGCCAGTCGCCGGTCTCGTCCAGCCCGATGCGGGAGGCGATGATGACCTCGTGCCCCGCCCACACCAGCCCTATGCCGGTGTTGGCGGCGCCGCCGCCGAGCCTGCGCCCCTGATCCACGTATTGCAGGCGCGCCCCCGCCACCAGAGGTTCGGCCAGGGAGAGCACATGATCACAGTTGAGATTGGCAAGCAGCAGGATGCGGGACATGGGGACCTCGACAGGGCGGCCAGGATCCGGCACCCAGCGGCACCGGATCTGTCACGGAAGACGACTCAGTAGACGGGCAGCTCCACCCCGACCAGCAGTTCGTCGATGCGCGCCTGGGTCGGCTGCTGCATCACGTTCTGGATCATCTCCTTGGTGAGATGGGGGGAGAAGGAGCTGATGAAGTCATACATGTAGTTCTGCAAGAGGATGCTCTTGCTGAAGCAGAGCTGGGCCGGGCAGGGCTCGAACAGGTGCTCCAGATTGATGGCCACCAGGCCGGGGGCATCGGTGTCGTTGGCCACCAGCGACGAGATGATGCCGATGCCAAAGCCCAGCTCCACGTAGCGCTTGATGACCCCCGCATCCATCACCGTCATGTAGTAGTTGGGGCTGAGGCCGGCCGCCTGGAACACCCTGTCCTGCACCTGACGCCCGGTGGCGCCACTCTCGTAGCTGAGGATGGGGTACTGGCAGAGCTGCTCCAGGGTCGGTTTCTTCACCTTGGCCAGGGGGTGATCCTGGGGCACCACCAGCGACAGGGTCCAGAGATAGGCGGGCAGCGCGATCAGCTCCTTGTCGAAGCCTATCTCGTGGGCCACGATGGAAAAATCCGAGTAACCCTTGCTGATCTGCTCCTTGGTAGCCGACATCACGGGGTGCAGGTGGAACGAGATCTTGGGGTACTTCTTGGTGAAATAGGTGACGCTTTTCGGCAGCAGGTAGCGGGCTATGGTGTGGGTAGTGTGGATGTTGAGGGTGCCCACCGTCGGGTCCAGATACTCCCGGGAGATGGCCTTGATCTTGCTCTCTATGTTGAGCATGGCCTCGGCGCACTTGATGATCTCCTCCCCCACAGGGGTGATCCTGTGCAGGTGCTTGCCGCGACGCTCGAAGATGCGCACCCCCAGCTCGCTCTCCAGCAAGCCGATCTGCTTGCTCACCCCAGGCTGGCTGGTATAGAGCGCATCGGAAGCGACGGAGACGTTGAGATTGTGGTCCCGCACCGCGATCAGATACTTCAACTGCTGTAGTTTCAAGGTTGCACCCTCACAGGCTGGCGCGGCTGTCGTCAGATGGACAAGGCCGCCACAAATGGCGGCCAGTGTACCATCCGAGCTCGGCATATCACCGCTTGATCCTTCATTTTGCTACAAAATCTAGCATCTGCAGGGTGGATATGACAAACGGACGCTCAGCGCACGGCAGGCCCGACCGGCAGCATGCCGAGGAACTGCAGCAGCCACTGCATCATGGTGGCCGAGTCCACTTCTCCCTCCAGGGAGGAGAGGCTGCTCTGGTAGTGTTCGTCGGGCAACCGATCCCGCCGACGCTCGATCAGTGCCCGATTGTACTCCACCGAAAACTCCGGATGACCCTGGATGGCGACTATGTGATCCCCCTGCAGGAACATGAAGTTCGGGCAGAAGTCGTTGCCCGCCAGCAGGGTCGCCCCCGGGGCCACTGCCTCACCTGATCCTGGTGAACGGGCAGGAACCGGATGGGCTTGAGGCCCCGGCTGTTTCTTTTTCACCACCGACGCTGGCGGCGAAAAGGGTAGTGTAGGAACCGAGACCCCAGCCTAACCCTTGGTGGACTTCACCACCTCTCCCCCAGCGCCTGGGCGATCACCTGATGACCGAGCAGATGGCCAGCTTGACGTTGGCATCGTGGGCCCGCCGGATCCAGTCGCGCAGCGCCAGGATCCAGGGGATGTCGCTGTAGGCATCGTGGCGCGAGCCTGTGATGAGCCAGGCATCGCACTCGTTCAAGTCGCTCGGCAGCTCGCCGTCGAGCGCCGACCAGACCCTGTATTCCAACGCCGGGGCCAGCGCCCGGAATCCCTTGATAAACATCTCGGAGTAAACGGGGCCGAAACTCCCAACCAAGTCGGGGTCCAGCCGGTCACAATCGAGAATTCCCAGTCGCATCTGTCACTCCTTCACAGGGATAGCGGGACACGCCGGCGGACTCCTTCCGCCGGGCCATGCCAGGGCTAGCTGCTGCATGTTGATCATTTCATGGTCGGCATGGAGAACTCGGCGCCGGCCCGCAGGCTCTGGGGCCAGCGTGCAGTCACCGTCTTCATCCGGGTATAGAAGCGCACCCCGTCCGGCCCGTGCATGTTGAGCGGCCCGAAGATGGATCGCTTCCAGCCACCGAAGCTGTGAAACGCCATGGGCACAGGGATGGGTACGTTCACCCCTACCATACCGACCTGAACCCTTGTGGTGAAGTCCCTTGCGGTATCCCCGTCGCAGGTAAAGATGGCGGTGCCGTTGCCGTACTCGTGTTCGTTGATGAGGCGCAGCGCCGTCTCGTAGTCCGGCGCCCGCACTATGGCGAGCACGGGGCCGAAGATCTCCTCCCGGTAGATGCGCATCTCGGGGCCGACCCGGTCGAACAGGCTGCCGCCGATAAAGTAGCCCTCACCGTGGCTGACACCGCGACCATCGACCACCAGTTCGGCCCCCTCTGCCACCCCCTGATCCACGTAGCCGCGCACCTTGGCCAGGTGCTCGCGACTGATGAGGGGGCCCATCTCATTCTCCGGGCTCTGGCCGAGGCCGGGTCCGACCCGCAGCGCCGCCACCAGGGGCGAGAGTTTCGCGACCAGAGCATCGGCGGTGGCATCGCCGACCACCAGGGCCACCGAGATCGCCATGCAGCGTTCGCCGGCCGCGCCGTAGGCCGCCCCCATCAGGGCGGAGACCGCTTGATCGAGATCCGCATCCGGCATCACCAGCATGTGGTTCTTGGCGCCGCCCAGAGCCTGCACCCGCTTGCCGTGGGCCGAGGCGGTGGCATAGATGTACTGGGCGATGGGAGTGGAGCCGACGAAGGAGACCGCCTGTACCCGCGGATCGGTCAGCAGCACGTCCACCACCTCCTTGTCGCCGTTGACCACGTTCAGCACCCCGTCCGGCAGACCCGCCTGCTTGAGCAGCTCGGCCATGCGCAGGGCCAGCGAGGGATCCTTCTCGGACGGCTTGAGGATGAAGCTGTTGCCGCAGGCCAGCGCCACCGGGAACATCCAGAGCGGCACCATGGCCGGGAAGTTGAACGGCGTGATGCCGGCGCAGACCCCCACCGGCTGCATCATGGAGTGGCTGTCCACCCCGCGGCCCACGTTGAGGGAGTGCTCCCCCTTGAGCAGATGGGGAATGCCGCAGGCAAACTCCACCACCTCCAGTCCCCGGGTCAGCTCCCCCTGGGCGTCGGAGAACACCTTGCCGTGCTCGCGGCTGATGAGGCGGGCCAGCTCGTCCCTGTGCAGCTCCATCAGCTCCTTGAAGCGGAACATCACCCGCGCCCGCACCAGCGGCGGGGTCTGGGACCAGTCGGCGAAGGCGCGCTCGGCGCTGGCGATGGCATCGAGGCACTCGGCGGCGGTGGAGAGGGCCACAGTGCCCTGCTGCTGGCCGGTGGCCGGATCGAAGATGGCGCCGAAACGCTCGCTGCGACTCTCTGTGGTTTCGCCGTCGATGAAGTTGTCGATCCTGTAACTCATAAATCCTCCGTGATGGGTCATTCGCGTCATCCCTGCGCGCGGCCGTGGGCATCAGGCACAGGAAAAGGGCGCCCGGCGGACGCCATGTAATCGGGTGAAACGTTATTCCTGGGTCTGCAACACGTCCTGCAGCAGGGTGAAGAGGTCATCGATCTCGCTGCGCTCGATGATGAGGGGGGGCGACAGGGCTATGATGTCGCCGGTCACCCGGATCAGCGCCCCCTTCTCGAAGCAGCGCACGAACACCTCGTAGGCGCGCTTGCCCGGCGCATCCGGCATGGACTCAAGCTCTATGCCTGCCACCAGGCCGTAGTTGCGCACATCCTTCACATGCTTGCAGCCCTTCAACGAATGGGCCGCCTCTTCCCAGTAGCCCGCCAGATCGGCGGCGCGATGGAGCAGGTTCTCGCTGCGGTAGATCTCGAGGGTCGCCAGACCCGCGGCGGCGGCCACAGGGTGACCCGAGTAGGTGTAGCCGTGGAACAGCTCGATGGCGCCCTTGCCGGCGGCCATCATGTCGTCATAGATGTGGTTCTGGACCAGCACCGCCCCCATGGGGATGGCGCCGTTGGTGAGCCCCTTGGCGCAGGTGATGAGGTCGGGGATGACGTCGAACTCCTGGGCGGCAAAGGCGGAGCCCAGGCGACCGAAGCCGGTGATCACCTCGTCGAAGATCAGCAGGATGCCGTGTTTGGTGCAGATCTCCCTCAGCCGCTTGAGGTAGCCCTTGGGGGGCATGATGACGCCGGTGCTGCCGGCGATGGGCTCGACGATGACGGCCGCTATGTTGCTGGCATCATGGAGGAAGACGATCTTCTCCAGCTCGTCGGCCAGGGTGAGATCTTCCTCCGGCAAACCCCTGGTGAAGGCATTTTTCCCAATGTTGAGGGTGTGGGGCAGGTGATCCACCCCCCCAAGCAGGGAGCCGAACCACTTGCGGTTGCCGGGAATGCCCCCCACCGAGATGCCGCCGAAGCCGACCCCGTGGTAGCCGCGCTCGCGACCGATGAGCCGGGTGCGGGTGCCCTGACCGCGGGCCCGCTGCCAGGCCAGCGCTATCTTGAGCGCAGTGTCGACAGATTCGGAGCCGGAGTTGGTAAAGAAGACGTGGCCGAAGCCCTTGGGGGCTATCTCCACCAGCCGGTTGGCCAGCTCGAACGGCAGAGGGTGGCCCATCTGGAACGTGGGGGCGAAATCGAGGTGGGAGATCTGCTGGGAGACCGCCTCGGCAATCTCGCGCCGACCATGGCCCGCGTTGCAACACCAGAGCCCGGCGGTGCCATCCAGTATCTTGCGGCCATCCTCTGAGTGATAATACATCCCCTCTGCCGACTTCAGGATGCGCGGCGCCGCCTTGAACTGCTGGTTGGCGGTGAAGGGCATCCAGAAGGCGGACATGTCGGAAGGGGTATTGATGTCGCTAATCGGTTTCATGGTCACCTCATCCTTAAGGCGTTTAGTAACACTTGGCTTATGCCTATTAAATTAAACACCTGAATCCATAAAAAAGGGCCTTTCATCGCCCTGCTTGGTGTCACCCCCCAGGGGTGGTATAAGATATTTAACACAATTTTAATAATAGTAAACAGTCAAGGAGTGTCTATCGATGGATATCGGTCACCGCCTCAAGGCGGTTCGCACCAAGGCGGCCCTCTCCCAGCGCGAGCTGGCCAAGCGCTCCGGTGTGACCAACGGTTTTATCTCCCAGATCGAGAAAAATCAGGTGAGCCCCTCGGTCGCGTCGCTGCGCAAGGTGCTGGAAGGCATCCCCATGTCGCTGGCCAGCTTCTTCACCGATGAGACGGAGATGGATTCCGAGGTGATCTTCCGCGCGGACGACATGCCGGATCTCGGCACCCACCCCATCAGCTATCGACTGGTGGGCCACAGCCGGGCCAACCGCGCCATCGGCATGATGCAGGAGGTACTGCCCCCGGGGGCCGACACCGGCGACGACATGCTGAGTCACGAGGGGGAAGAGTGCGGCATCGTCATCAGGGGACAGGTGGAGGTCACCGTCGGCGAGCAGGTACACCTGCTGGCCCCCGGGGATGGCTACTACTTCGACAGCCGCACCCCGCACCGCTTCCGCAACGTGGGGGAGCAGGAGTGCATGCTGATCTCGGCCAACACTCCGGCCAGCTTCTGATCCCCATGGGTGGCCAGGGCCGCTCGCCCCTCCACGAAACGGCCCTGCTGCCTGGGTAAGGTCCGCCGCAGATCGGGGCCTTTCCTCGGGCACCGAGCGGCAAGTGTTTAATGAATTGTTACAAGATGGATTTACAAGCGGCAGGATGTTTAGCATATTGATACGCGAAGACGTTTTTTGCCGGTTCAAGGAGTGAACATGAGTGACCTGACCCTGGCCCAGTGGCAACACAAGGCCGCCCATCTGACCCTGCCCTCGCAAGCCTTTATCGACGGCAGCTACCGGGATGCCGTCAACGGCGCCACCTTCGATTGCATCAACCCGGCCAACGGCCAGCTGCTGACCAAGGTGGCCTCCTGCGACGCCGCCGACGCCGAACTGGCGGTGCAGGCCGCCCGCGCCGCCTTCGACGACAAGCGCTGGAGCGGGCTCTCCCCGAAACAGCGCAAGCTCGTCATGCAGCGCTTCGCCGAACTGATGCGCCTCAACCAGGTGGAGCTGGCCCTGATGGAGTCCCTGGACATGGGCAAGCCCATCGGCGATGCCATGGGCTATGACGCCCCGGCCGCCGCCAACTGCATCGCCTGGAACGCCGAGGCCATCGACAAGATCTACGATCAGGTCGCCCCGGTGGAAGAGTCCGCCCTGGCCCTGGTGACCCGGGAGGCGCTCGGGGTGGTGGCCGCCATCGTCCCCTGGAACTTCCCGCTGGTGATGGCCTGCTGGAAGCTGGGCCCGGCGCTGGCCACCGGCAACTCCGTCATCCTCAAGCCGTCCGAAAAATCCCCCCTCACCGCCCTGCGCATCGCCGGCCTTGCGAAAGAGGCGGGCATCCCTGACGGCGTCTTCAACGTGCTGCCGGGCTTTGGCCATACCGTGGGCGAGGCGCTGGCCATGCACATGGACGTGGACTGCATCACCTTCACCGGCTCCACCAAGATCGGCAAGCATCTGGTGCAGTGCTCCGGCAAGTCCAATCTGAAACGCGCCTTTATGGAGTGTGGCGGCAAGAGCCCCAACATAGTGCTGGCGGATGCGCCGGATCTGGACGCCACCGCCAGGAGCGCCGTGGGCGCCATCTTCTACAACCAGGGCGAAGTGTGCACCGCCGCCTCCCGCCTGCTGGTGCAAAACAGCATCAAGCCGCAGTTCATGGAGCGCCTGCTGGCCCATGCCCGCGAGTGGATCGCCGCCAACCCGCTGGATCCCGCCACCCGCATCGGCGCCATGGTGGACGGCATCCAGATGGAGCAGGTACTGAACTACATCGCCATCGGCCAGCAGGAGGGCGCCAGGCTGCTGCTGGGAGGCAAGCGCACCCATGCCGAGAGCGGCGGCTTCTATATCGAGCCCACCATCTTTGACGATGTGACGCCGCAAATGCGCATCTTCCGCGAGGAGATCTTCGGCCCTGTGCTGGCGGTGACCGGCTTCGACACCCTCGAAGAGGCCATCGCCCTTGGCAACGACACCGACTACGGCCTGGCGGCGGCGATCTGGACGGCGGATCTCAACAAGGCGGTCAAGGGCTCCCGCGCCCTGCGCGCTGGCACCGTCTTCGTCAACAACTGGGATGGGGGCGACATGACGATGCCGTTCGGCGGCTTCAAGCAGTCCGGCAACGGCCGCGACAAGTCACTGCACGCCCTGGAGAAGTACACCGAGCTGAAAAGCACCTGGATCCAGCTCGATTAGCGTCGAATATGACGAGATCAGACAACAAAGGGGGAGAAATCCCCCTTTTTCATTTTTACCCTTTCCTCAACGGCCTCAATCGATATAATCATCAAATAGACAAGCCCTTAAATATAAAGATAAAAATGCTGTTTTTTCTGGGAAGTGTACTGTTTCTGGTGGTGGGTCTGCCGCTGCTTTTCTTCATGCTGGGCCAGGGTGAGGCCTATGTGACCTGGGGTCCCTGGATCTCCGCCATCGTACTCATGCTGTGGCTGCTCATGGATGTAGAGAAGATCCGCCGTGGTCGTTGATCATTCCCACTCATCATCAACCAGTTGATCGGCAATCTGTTTTTGCAAACCCAAGTTCAATGGTGTCAGCCTCATCTTCAATCCAAATGGCCGGAATACCTGATCGACCGTCTTCATTGAAGGAGTGGCAGTATTGCGTTCGATTGCTGACAAGGTGCGTCGACTGATTCCAATGAGACTGGCATAGCCCTCCTGATCCATCCCTAGCATCTCTTTGCGCAACTTGCGTAGCAGGTCGCCTTCGTGGATGACGCCACGATGCAACTTGACCAACAGTTCACGCAGCAGCTCCTCACGCTCCTCTATAGATAGTTTCTTCATCCTCATGCCCCCCACTGCTCAATCCAGACCGTCAGTCTTTCATCGAGCGTATTGAAATTGAATGTCGGCATATTCAGGATGGAAACGGGCACTCCACGTCGAGCCAAGCGTTCCGGTAACCCCTTGAGCCTTAGTGCCAGCTCGGTCAACGATGCCAACAAGATGTCAGGCTCAACCCTGTGTGACAGGCGTTGCGCAATGGCCACCCAATCAAACTGCCCTCCCTCTTCGAGCCCCAACCCCCACTGTGTCGTGCGACGGATCCCCTCTGGATCGGCTTTCATGGGGGCAAAGTCGTAGACTGGCGCGAGCCAGATCCCCTCGTCGCTCTTGAGCAATGCCGTATTGCGGCCATGGTTGTCCGAATTTCCAAAGACCACGTTGAGCAAGTCGCGTCTGACCCACTCGATCACAAATGCAGCGCTGTTGAAACGAGCGTTACGCTGTCGGGCCTCCCTCTCCAGCATGGGCAGCAAGGTATCGAGGATATCCAGATGGTTAAGGTCCGAGCCTGGGGCTGCGTCCATCACGCTATAGACAGATTCCACTCCGAAGCGAACCAATTTTTGCTCCTGCACCGCTACATCAAAGCGGGGAAGCCACAACGAAGGGTATTTGCTCCCTTCGTCAAGACGCATGCCATGAATCGGTATCGTATCGATCCCCAAGGCATTAAGTTCTTGATAATAGTGATACTCAGCTCTGAGGATATCCTGGTCAATGGCGCTGCGATTGTTACGCGGGAACTTGACCAGATAGAACTCATCCAGGCAGTAGGGGTCATCCTGAAAAGTGTCTATCCACACCTCCTGATTGCGATTTTGCCGCAACAACAGCTTGGGGGCCTCTCCACCGGCCCCGGTCGCACCACCGCTGGCGGCCCCCATCTGCTGGGCATATTCCAGAAAGTCGGTATCACGTTCCAATACCATAGCCACAGGGAAGCGCAGTTGTGTGACCCGGCTCTGCTCGGGTATCTGAGTCGCGACTCTCTCTACAGCCTCCTTGATGCGCAAGTTTCCGATCGGAGCAATAGTGCCGAGAGCCAGAAGGGTACGGTCTTGTCCCTCTTCACCCAAATGTCCGATGTCGAGCTGCCTGACCCAGTAACGGCGCGCACTGCCCGCTGGCATAATGTCATCGAGAAAACGAAACCAGCCACCATCATGAGGGATCATCAGCTCAATGGGGTACCTCAAGGCACAGGCGTGCCATCCCTGTGTTTGATGCAGATGTTCAAGGGCATAATCAAACTCATAGGCGAGCCGGGCCGAGCGCTTCCCTCCCTCATTCAGCCGCAAACGGGCTGCATCACACCACCCCTTTTCACCATAAATCTGGATAGTCAGTTCCATCACACCTCACCATGTGAGTTATTTTGCTCAAAATTATGACGTCCTTCATATTTTGAGAATTATATTACTCAAAAATAGATCCTTCAGTAAATTTTGAGCAAAATAATTCACATCAAAACATGGTTCTTTGTTCCCGCTACGGTACTCGTTACACTCATTACCCCGTGAGCTCCAACACCCACAACAAGCCATAAGGCAACATTCACGCATGCAGCAACAGATCCAGCGCCAGGGCATCATCTATGCCCTGTGCGCCTATACCCTTTGGGGCCTGGCGCCCATCTACTTCAAGACCATTTCCGCCGTCCCGGCCGCCGAGATCCTGACCCACCGCATGATCTGGTCTTGCGCCCTGCTGATGGTGCTGACCCTGATCGGCCGCCAGTGGCACAAGGTGCAGGCGGTGTTGCGCCAGCCAAAAGTGCTGCTCACCCTGGCCTTCACCTCGGTCACCGTCGGTGGCAACTGGCTACTGTTCATCTGGGCCATCAACAACGGTCACATGCTGGATGCCAGCCTCGGCTACTACATCAACCCCCTGTTCAACGTGCTGCTCGGCATGGTGTTTCTGAGCGAGAAGCTGCGCCGCCTGCAGTGGTGGGCGGTGGGACTGGCGGTGATAGGGGTTGCCGTCCAGCTCATCGCCTTCGGCTCCCTGCCCTGGATAGCCCTGGTGCTGGCCTCGAGCTTCGCCATCTATGGCCTGATCCGCAAGAAGCTGGCCCTGGATGCCCTCACCGGCCTGCTGATCGAGACCATGATCATGCTGCCGCCGGCGGCCCTCTATCTGTGGGGATTCGCCGACAGTCCCACCAGCCACCTCACGCAAAACGACTGGCACCTGAACCTGCTGCTGATCGCCGCCGGGGTCGTGACCACGGCGCCCCTGCTCTGCTTCACCGCCGCCGCCACCCGGCTCAAGCTCTCCACCCTGGGCTTCTTCCAGTACATAGGCCCCAGCCTGATGTTCATCCTGGCGGTCACCCTCTACGGGGAGGCGCTGGCGCTGGACAAGATGATCACCTTCGGCTGCATCTGGAGCGCCCTGGTGCTGTTCAGCCTGGACGGGTTGCGCAGCGGCAAGCGGCGCCAGGAGGCTGGCTGAGACGCCGGCGCAATAATCTACAAGCCAAGGGGCGGCTTTCGGGTTATCAATAGGGGATGAACGCCCCCCAATCCCGCATCCACTACTGGCAATCCCGGCTGCTGCCGGGGGTTGAACTCTCCCACTCCCATCACAGGGAGTTCAGCTATGGCCGCCACGTGCACCTGGACTACCACATTGGTCTGGTGCAGCAGGGCGGCCAGAAGTTCATCCACAAGGGCAGCAGCCACAACCTGGTGCGCGGCCAGCTCTCCACCGTCAACCCGGACGAGATGCACGACGGCCTCAGCCTGCTGCCGGAAGGGTACGAGGTGCGGGTGTTCGCCATCGCCCCCGAGCAGCTGGCCCGCTGGCTGCCAGACAAGCCGGAACCCTTCTTCGACAAGGGGCTGCAGAGTCGCCCCGACCTCTATCAGGGCTTCGCCCGGTTGCACATGTATCTGGATCAGCCCGAGCCCGACGCCCTGCTGGCGGAGAGCCAGCTCCTGGCCCTGCTCGGCGAGCTGCTGCACCTGGCACCGGAGCGCCATGCCCTGGCGGATCCCCAGATCCGGTTCCTGCGCGACTACCTGCTCGGCCAGCTGGACGGGCACCACAGCCTGGAGGATCTGGCCGCCCTGTTCGGGCTGGATCGCTTCGCCTTCCTGCGCCAGTTCAAGAAGAAGACCGGCATGACCCCCTACGCCTGGCTCAAGCGGCTGCGTCTCGAGCGCGGCAAGCACCTGCTCGCCCGCGGCCTGCCGGTGAGCGAGGTGGCGCTGACGGTCGGTTTCTTCGATCAGAGCCACTTCCACCACGGCTTCCGCCAGGCCTTCGGGCTGACCCCGGCGGACTACCGTCAGCAGATGCTCCCCGGCTGACCGATCCCGCTGCAATCTTTTACAAGCCAGCCCCTGCCTCCATCCCCCATGCTGCTGCCTCATCTTTGTAGCGAGGTATGCCATGTTCACCAGCCTGTTTCTGACCATAGGTCTCATCCACCTGATCGCCCTGGCGAGCCCGGGCCCGGATTTCGCGCTGATCCTGCGCACCAGCCTGCACAGGCCCACGGCGCTCGGGGCCGCGCTTGGCATCGCCATCGCCATCCTGCTACACGCCACCCTCAGCCTCACCGGCATCAGCCTGCTGATCGCGAGCCAGCCCTGGCTGTTCCTGGCGGTGAAGGTGGTGGGCGCCCTCTATCTGGGCTGGCTAGGCTGGGGGGCCATCAAGGCGGCGCGCTGCAGCGCCGCCACCCAGGCACTGCGGGCTGGCGGGGAGTTGCAGGGCTGGAATCGGGGGCTGAGAGCAGGGATCGCCACCAACCTGCTCAACCCCAAGGCGCTGCTGTTCTTCATGGGATTGCTGGCGGCCATGGTGACACCCCAGGTGGATGGCCTGACCCGGGGCCTGCTGATCCTGGAGCTCTTCCTGCTCTCCCTGGCCTGGTTCGGGCTGCTGGCCTGGAGTCTCTCCACCGCCCGGGCCCAGCGGCTGATCGGCCGGGTGCAACGGCCCCTGAACCTGGTCACAGGGCTGCTGTTCGGGGCGGTCAGCCTCTCCATCCTCATCGATCTCCAGGCGCACTGGCCTGGGCTCGCGACATAAACGGGACTGGGCGGGCGAGCGGCTGCGAAGCGCCGACCTCAGCGAGCACCGCCAGAAGCGGGAGATGCCAACGTGATGCGGCGCCGCCAGGGTCACTCCCCCCGTTGCTTCACCTTGCGCAGGTAGAGATACCCCTCCCCCGGGCTGCCCCAGCGCTGGCGGGCGCCGTTGTCATAGGCCCTGTCCAGCAGCCTGACGCTGTTGGGACCTATCCAGAGGTACTGCACCAGGGTAGTGGCGCCGCCAAAGTCGGTGGCGCAGCTGCCGACCTTGCTGTGGCCCGCGTACTCTCCGCTGGCCTGGCGGGTCAGCCAGATCTCGCAGCCCTGGCGCAGGGAGAGCTGCTGCGGGGTGAGGGAGTCGAGCAGCTCGGGCTGACGCCAGGCCCCGGCGAAATCCGTGGCCCTCGGCATGGTCAGCTCGGCCATCAGGATGCGGCCATCGGGCAGCGGGGAGAAACGGTAGATGCGCTGACGGAACGGGCGCACCGCCCGCTCGGTCAGGAACTGCTCGGCATAGACCCAGCGAAAGGGGCCTTCTCCGGGCCAGATCTCCACCAGGCGCAGCTCGGCGCTGGTGAAACGCGGGTCGTAACCGGCCTGCTCCTGGCTGGAGAACTCGCCGGTGAACCAGGAGAGCAGCGGCTCCATCTTCCCCTGCACCGGTGACGGACTGGCCACGAAGGGAACGGGGTTGGCCCACACCAGGCAGCCGTAAAACAACCCCAGCAGGGCCACCATCAGCTTTGTCATCGAATCCTTCCGAGTCGCTTGCATGGCGGCGATTATATGAGCGAACGGCGGCAATAACCTCTACCTTGATCAACTCCTCGCCAATCCGCTGAAAAATCACTGTGTTAGCGAAGAAGTACGACGCAGGAGAGCGGCGGGGCCAGGCATCCTCGCCCACCCGGCCCAGCACCCGGCCAGCGGCCAACTCCGGCGTGGGCGACTATTCTTGCTGCGGACCCACCGAGGAGGCATCCCTCATGACGACTGGAACCGTGACACTGCACCGCGTACTCAAGGCCCCGCCGATGCGGGTATACAGAGCCTTTATCGAGGCGGACGCCCTGGCCAAATGGCTGCCGCCCCATGGCTTCACCTGCAAGGTGGCGCAGCTGGAGGCCAGCGTCGGCGGCAGCTTTCGCATGGCGTTCTCGAATTTCGCCACCGGCCACAGCCATGCCTTCGGCGGCGAGTATCTCGAGCTGGAGCCGGGCAAGCGCATCCGCTACACGGACCGCTTCGACGACCCCAATCTGCCGGGGGAGATGCACGTCACCATCACCCTCACCCAGGTGCTGTGCGGCACCGATCTCGCCATCGAACAGGCGGGGATCCCGGCGGCCATCCCGGTCGAGATGTGCTACCTCGGCTGGCAGGAGTCCCTGACCCAGCTCGCCGCCCTGGTGGAGCCGGAGCTCCCGCCGGGCTGAGTGGCGCCCACGAAAAAGCCTGCCATCTGGCAGGCTTTTTATTGATGGCGACCTCGGTGCACCCAGCCGCCATCCGGGATCAGTGGCCGAGTGCGTTGTCCAGCGGGAAGGCGAAGAGATCGCGGCGATAGGTCTCGACCACCAGGCTGAACGGCACACCATCACCCCGCGAGAGGAGGGCGCTATGCTGCAGCACCCGCTCGGGGATCGCCAGCGGCTGCTCACCGCTGGTGAGGGTGGGCATCTGCATCTCCCAACCGGCCGGCAGGGGCGCCCAGAGCAGGGTGGAAGAGAGGGTCCGGCGGCTGAAGTTCAGCGCCTTGACGGCCAGGCCAAACGGGGTATCGCTGGTATCGAGGAGCCGGTTCATCTCGGGTGTGAGGCGGCTTTGCACGTACCAGTTGTCCGCTTCGGAGAAGACATGATCACCGCAGGCGAGCTGTACCCGGCGATAGCCGACGGGCTCATCGGCCGCGATCTTGAGCTGCTCACGAACGGTGGCATCGGCCGGTTTGCGGGTGCGCTGATCACGCAGGGCGCGGATGCGCGGCTCACCAGCCATCCGGTGGTCGGCGCACCAGTTTTGCAGGGTGACGGTGGCGCTCGGGTTGCTGAGCAGGGTGGCATTGAGGGTCTGCAGCAGCGCCTGCGCCTTGAGACGGGTGACGGGCGTGTCAGGCCAGCTTGCGGCGACGCTTTCCTGCGCCTGTACGGCGCCATGGCACAGCAAGGCTGCCAGCATCATTACTCGAATCTTCATGTTTTTATTACCCTTTCCACTTTTACGCCGGATTGTAACCGCGGGAGGGCCGAAGACCACGCCTTTATGCCCTGAGCCGTCTCCAGCGGTCAGGCAGAGGGCTCTGGCTCGACACCCGAGCGCTCCCGTTCGCGGATAAAAGAGCCTGCCGGATGGCAGGCTCTCTCTATTCCCGGCGTTATGACCTTATTGCAGGTTCAGGCCACCCAGGTAATCCCGCTTGCCCAGATCCACCCCGGCCTGGCGCAGCAGGGCATAGGTCATGGTCAGGTGGAAGTAGAAGTTAGGGATGCCGTACTCGTGCACGCAGCTGTGGCCGTCCATCCCCTTGCCACCGGCCCAGTAGGGGTAGTAGTGGCCGCTCGCATACTGGCTGAAGTCGGCGTCCAGCTTGCTCTGCAGATAGGCGAGGGTCTTGGCCACGTGGGCGCGCAGATCCGCCATGGTCTTGGGATCATCCCCCAGCACCGGCGGCTCGCTCAGGCTGGCGGTGGCCACCAGGGCGCGGGCGCTGTCACAGCAGATCAGCACCTGCTTGCTCAGCGGCAGCATGTCGACGATGAGGCGCTCATTGAAGAAGTTCTCCACATTGAATTTCTTCGCCTCGGCATGGGCCTCGGCCTTGGCCAGGCACTGGTCCAGGTTGGTCAGCATCTTGATGAACTGGGCGGCAATTTCACGATTCATAATGCACTCTCGGTTGGTTGAAGGCAGTAAAACGAGCGGCTCCACTATAGCGCATCCCCCTTGCAGTTCGAGCCGGGGGGATGAAAAGCGGGGGCGCCCTCCCCGCCCTGCGACAGGCAGTGGCGGCCTTGGCGACCCCCTTGCCAGCGCGCCAGCGCCGCTTCGAGTCCCTCTTTCCCCTTTTCTTGATCTGTGACAGGCATCCCGTTTTTCGAGGGGCGTAGTCTGGGGCCCGTTGCCCCGGCACGGGCCGGGGCGCCCATCCCACAAGGAGAATGCCATGAAGATCTACGACAGAAACCGCAATGTGCTGACCCTGGGCCAACGGGTGATGATTGCCGCCACCGGCGCGGTCGATACCCTGAAGGAGGCGCACACCGACAACCTGACCCCCTATGAGGCGGAGCACGAGAAGTGCGTGCTGCTGGCGAACAGCCAGGAGCGTTACGCCCCCATCGAGTTGATTAGACTAGGCTGATCCCGCTTTCCGTCACCCTACTCTTTACAATTCACCCGGCCGCCGCACCCTCCGGTGGCCGGGTTTCTCCCTCCTCTCTCCTTGCTCCACTCTTTGCCCTAGCCACCACCTTATGAGGGCGAGGCGATGCAGCTTGCCGGTATCCAGCCTGAGCCCCCCGTTTCGTTGTGAACCCAGAGCCAGCCTGCCAGCTCCCGCTCCACCCTCACCCGCTCCCCCACCGCCACATCCAGCTCCCGGGCGCTATAGTCCTGGCGCGCCAGCGCCTCCCCCGCGCCGGTCGGGGTCAGCAGCGACAGGGGCGCCCACCCTTCGTTGCCATCTGCGGTAAAGGTGCGCACCCAGCCCGGAAATTCGTCATCCTCGTGGCCGGTGCGCACCCGCTCCCCGGCCCGAAAGGCGATGGGATTGGGATAACAGGTTTGGTGAGCCAGGGTGATCAACGCCAGCATTGTCTCTTCCTCCGACAGGTTCTGTTTGGTGACGCCCCGAGTCATACCACAACCCGGGCCTTGCGGCTCGATGCTGGCAGCATCTTTTGGATCGCGACCCCGGATAGCCAGGGTTCCAGCTCCGCCGGGATGTCGACAGGCCATAAAAAGACCCAGACTGAAGGGCTCAGTCCGGGTCAGATTGCGAGTCGGCTGACTCGCAGAGGAGCATCACTTGCTGCTGACATCGTCCAGGATCAGCAACTCGGGATCCACGCCACCGACGCTGTCAGACAGAGCCGCGGCTGTCAGCACCTGACCATTGGCCAGGGTGACTGGCAGGGGGCCGATGACCGGGCTCTTGTCACCCGAGGCGGTGACGGTGACCTGGTAATCCCCGGCGGCAACCGCAAGATAGCCGCTGCCCCCCTTGAAGGGCACGGCCTCGAGTACTGGGGTGGCGCTGCTGATGTCCGACCCCGTCGTCAGATAGACGTCCACCGCCGGTGCCGTGGGGGCGGCATGGAGCACGCGAAGTTGTGCCTCCGTCGCCACCGCGCGACCGCTGTCGGTCAGCAGCAAGGGCTCTATGGTTTCACCGGCGGGATCCAGCAACTGGCCCACGGCAAACAGGGAGTAGCGCACCCCCGCCTTGAGCGGCACGTCGCCGGCATTGATGACTTCCGGCGTAGCGGCCCCGGTTGGCGTGACCACAAAGTCATAATCGGCGGCGGCCAGCTCCAGATAGCCGGTATTCCCCTTGAACGCCAACCCCTGCAGCGGGGCTGCGGTCGGCGCCACACCATTGACCCGGATGTCCACGGCCGGGGCGTCGGCAACCACATGGACCACCCTCAACTGAGCCTGCTCATCGGCAGACAGCAGGGGGGTGGCGCCAGCACCGTCTATGGCGAGCAGCTGCACCGGGCTTGGCCCCGCCCCCAGGTTGTCGATCGCCGCGATCAGCAGATCAGCCCCGGCATTGAGTGGCAGTGGGCCTGAGTCATAAACCACATCCACTGTCCCCGGCAGGGTCAGCCTGATCTGGTATTCGCCTGCTGGCAGGGTGAGGGGGTCGCTGCGTCCACGAACGGAATGCTGGCCAGCGTCGGACTGGTCAGGGCGGCCTTCCCCCAGCCGGCAGAGAGCGCCTCGCTCACATGCCGGCAGCTCCCGCCCCCTCCCCTCTGCCATTCATTACTTCTAGTGAATTTTCATCAACCGAGTGCCATTTCAGTGAACACTGCAGCGCCCTAGACTGCTTCTCGAACCTTAACGAGGAGTCTGATATGAAATTCCCCCAAGTCGCTTTGCTGGCCGGCGCCATCGCCTCGGCCCTCTCTTTCAACACCTTCGCCGGTGACCTTGTCTCGGTGCAGTTCAGCGATGGCCGCCCCGCCGTCAGCGGGGTCGAGGCGGTCAACGGGGTGCTCAACCCCATAGGCGTCAACGTGGTCACCGTCGACATTCCCGACGCGGCCAGGCCGCTGCTCGAAGCCTCCCACCGCCGCGCCCTGACCAAGGCTGAGCACGGCGCCCTGATTGCGGCCTTCAACCTGAGTCAGGCCGAGCTGCTGGAGCAGGCCAGGCTCGCAGGGCGCGAGCCCGCGGTGCAAGGGGGCGGCGTCGCCACCGAAGAGACAGGCGTCGGCCCCTACCCCAAGGTCTATGACCTGATGGCGCTGGACGAGCACACCCGCAGCGCCGTGCTCGGCAAATATGGCCGCATGCACGTCAACTCCGCAGAGGACGGCACCGACATCGACGAGGTGATGACTGTGGTCAGCGGCGGGCCGTTCCGCTGGGGCTTTACCCTCAAAGACGGCAGCATTGCCCGCTTCCAGATAGACAAGGTGGGCCTGGAGGACAAGGCCGTGCGAGTCAGCTATCACGGGCTCGGCATGCACGCCGGGCTGATGGACGCCAGACAGGGGCTGCTGGTGGCCTTCGCCCACGGCCCCGAGGCGTTCACCATGCGCTACCAGGCCGACGTGCCCCACGCCCAACTGCTCGGCACCAACCCCTGGGCCGATGTCGGCATCACCCTGCCCCCCGCCCCGGGCAAGGCGCAATAAGCCTCCTCCATGGAGCAGGCGGTCGGGCAGCAGCCCGGCCGCCTCGTCATGCCCCGCGTTTCCATGATGGCGGGCTGCCGATGGCCCTCATTGCAATTCGCACTATCGCGATTAAAGTGCGCAATGATGGCATCATCATTTACCAGTGGTGAATTAACGGGGGCAGGATGAACAAGATCACGGCGCTGAACGTCTTTCGCCGGGTGGTGGAGATGGGCACCTTCAAGGCGGCGGCGGACGACCTGCACCTCTCTCAGGCGGCGGTCAGCAAGAACATCAACGAGCTGGAAGCCTTTCTCGGCATTGCGCTCATCAACCGCACCACCCGGCGGCTGAGCGTCACCGAATCCGGTATGGCCTACTACGGCCAGATATGCGGTGTGCTGGACAGCCTGGAGGCCGCCGACCAGTCCATCATGGCCGCCTCCTTCACCCCCAGGGGCAGGCTGAGGGTCGGGGTGCCCATGTCCTACGGGCTGATCCGGCTCAACCCGCTGATCTGCGAGTTCCAGCGCCGCTATCCGGCGATCAGCATCGAGGTGATCCTGAGCGACGCCTACATGGATCTGGTGGATCAGGGGCTGGACGTGGTGATCCGGGGGGCTGCAACGCTCGATGACTCCACCCTGCGCGCCAAGCCCCTGTGCGAGGTGCGGCGAGTGCTCTGCGCCGCCCCCGACTACCTCGAGGAGGCGGGCAGGCCCGCCCGGCCTGAGGATCTCAAGACCCACAACTGCCTGCGCTACAGCCTCTCCTCCTCCCCCCGCAAGTGGTTCTTCACCCGGGAGGCGGAGAGCGTGGCGGTGGAATTGAAGCCCGCCAGCTTCTGCGCCAACAACGGCATCGCCCTGAAACAAGCGGCGGTGCAGGGGCTTGGGGTGATCCTGGTGCCCAAAGAGTTCGTGTCGAGCGAACTGGCGGACGGCACCCTGGTGAAGCTGCTCCCCGACTGGCAACCCGACCCCCACGCCCTGTTCGCCGTCTACCCCTTCCACAAGGAGCAGTCCCCCAAGGTGAGGCTCTTTATCGAATTTATCGTCAAGGCGTTTCAGTTGCGGTGACCCAGGCAGGCGGGAGCCTGAGGTTTGTGCCTCTCGGGCGAAACGCCGATAACCCACCTCTATGCGGCATGTAGGTTCGATTAGCGAAGCGTAATCGGACGATTGCGTAATCGAACCTACAGCCTATTCGAACCTATTGCTCTGGGATAAACTGGCTTTGGCTATTTAATATGGACATGAAGTCGAGAGCTATTGGGGAATAAGATGATTGTCAATTTTATACAAAAATGTGCATCAGCAATAAAAAACACCATGCTTTTTTATCAAAACCACAGCATTGCAATATCGACTTTCAGTGTGATTGTTTTTACAGCAGAATGCTACTTCATGGTCACATTTTACACTTCTTATTTTGGTTTTGATTTTTTCATTTTCGGCGGAATGTCTGACATATATCAAATGGCTTTACACCAAGGAGTAATAATAAAACTATTGTTGATATCATTTTCTTTGACTGCTATTCCGATTTCTCTTTATAGTTTCTTGACAACCACTGTAAAGAATAACGTTACCACAGACGAAAAACTCTATAAATCTCGTGAGATATTGCCAATAATAATTATAACTTTTGTATTTTTTGGCTTTTTAAGTTCACCCATGCTTTTATCTTTTTCATCTAAAATTGACGCAGAAGAAGTGAAAAATGGTTTTTCAGCAAGATATAATATCGAGACAAGCAACGACTCAATACAGTGCAACTCAATTATTGGCGCAACATCGAGCTATGTCTTTATTTTGGATCACAAAAGCATGATTACATCTGCATTACCAAAATCAGAGATAAAGGCTTTAAGTCTTGTTGTTCCACCACCACCGAGTAATAGGTCGCCTGCTCCGGGGCGGGATTATAAGCAGAAGATTCAACTTCAAAAAGAATTACAGAAAAATTGGTCATCTACATTAGAAGATAAATGCCATCAATCTGTTATATGGATTGAGTGGTAGCGTATAACACTGTTACATATACTTCTAAAAAATAGGCAAAAATAGCGCAACATTTTAAAGCCATCGTAATCAAATATAACGACCAACCCGGCATAAAGCCGAGTTGGTGAAGTCAGAAAACAATGAACGTTACAGCGCTTCCAAAACTGGTATACGCCGTCACCAACCATTTGGCGCCAACGTCATCGAACTGTCTGGACGACACCTTCCTAAATTTTGGATGCAGAACCCGCTGGCCAAACTTGATGCCGCTGGAGTCAAACAGCTCACGCGCATCGTTCTGACTAAAGCGGCCAAACAAGGAACAATCCCCCTCCAATCCGCCGAGGGTCAGAGGCAACGTCAGGGACGCCATCAGGGATGATGGCGTAGCCGCAGTCGGCACAGGGATGTGCCGTCTGCGGCGGCCCGTCCGACGTTGGCTCTGGACCGAGGGCACTGGCGAAGCCAGCGGATTGGCGGGGGTGGCCTTTCTTTTGGTGACTTTTCTTTGGCCACGCAAAGAAAAGTCACTCGCCCCAGCCCGAAGGGCGGGCGAAACCCCGTCGAGGGCCATGCCCTCGCATCCTGCTCGGCGCCAGCCGTGCCAAGATACAAAGCCATTTACGAACCCCCTCATCCCCAACCCTTCTCCCGCAAGGGGAGAAGGGAGCAAAGACGATCACGGGAACAGGCCCCTCTCCCGCCATGGGAGAAGGGGGCAAAACTATCTCGGGAACAGGCCCCTCTCTCACAAGGGGGGAAGGGCTCAAAGACGATCTCGGGAGCAAGCTCCCCTCCCGCGATGGGAGAAGGAGGCAAGGGCTATCTCGGGGATGATCCCCTCTCCCGTTGGGAGAGGGCTAGGGTGAGGGGATTAGAGCGCTTCCAATCTGGCATAGGCCGTCACCAGCCACTTGGCGCCGACGTCGTCAAACTGGATCTGCACCCGGCTCTGCTGACCGACCCCTTCAAAGTTGAGCACTATCCCTTCCCCGAATTTCGGATGGAGCACCCGTTGGCCGAGCTTGATGCCGCTGGCGTCGAAGCTCTGCTGCACCTCGTTCTGGCTGAAGCGGCCGTACTGGGTGGGTCTGCTCACCTGGGTGCGCAGCCGGATCTCTTCCAGGCACTCGGCGGGCATCTCGCGGATAAAGCGGCTCGGCTTGTGGAACATCTCGCGACCGTAGATGCGGCGGCTCTCCGCATAACAGATGTAGAGCTTCTCCATGGCGCGGGTCATGCCCACGTAACAGAGGCGCCGCTCCTCCTCGAGCCGCCCCGACTCCTCGGTGGATTGCTGGCTGGGGAACATCCCTTCCTCCACGCCGACCAGCAGCACCAGGGGGAACTCCAGCCCCTTGGCGCTGTGCAGGGTCATCAGTTGCACCGCATCGGCATATTCGTCCGCCTGATTCTCGCCGGACTCCAGCGCCGCATGGGCGAGGAAGGCGGAGAGATCGCTCATCTCCTCCAGCTCGTCCGGGCGCTGGTACTGGCGGCAGGCGGTGACCAGTTCGTCCAGGTTCTCTACCCGCGCCTGGGATTTCTCGCCTTTCTCCGCCAGATACATGGCCTTGAGGCCGGAGTTCTGGATGGCGATGTCCGCCTGCTGGTGCAGGGGCAGCATGCCGACCTGCTCCTCCAGCGCGTCGATGAGATCCACAAAGCCGCGCACCGCATTGCCGGCGCGACCGGTCAGCACCTTGTCGTTCAGCAGCGTCTTGGCGGACTGCCACAGGTTCTGGCCCTGATCCCGGGCGTTGTTGCGCAGGATTTCCAGGGTGCGATCACCTATGCCACGGGTCGGGGTGTTGACCACCCGCTCGAAGCTGGCGTCGTCGCCTCTGTTGTTGATAAGGCGCAGGTAGGCCATGGCGTCCTTGATTTCCTGGCGCTCGAAGAAGCGCAGGCCGCCGTAGATGCGATAGGGCATGGCGTCCTGCATCAGCGCCTCTTCCAGCACCCGTGACTGGGCGTTGGAGCGATAGAGGATGGCGCAGTCGGCGAGCAGGCCGCCCTTCTCCTTCCAGTCCTTGAGGCGGCCGACCACGAAGCGGGCCTCGTCCACCTCGTTGAAGGCGGCGTAGAGGGAAATGGGATCCCCCTCGGCCCCCTCGGTCCACAGCTCCTTGCCGAGCCGCTCGGCGTTGTTGGCGATGACGCTGTTGGCGGCTTTGAGGATGTTGGCGGTGGAGCGGTAGTTCTGCTCCAGACGGATGGTCTCGGCCCCCTGATAGTCGGTCAGGAAGCGCTGGATGTTCTCTATCTTGGCGCCGCGCCAGCCGTAGATGGACTGGTCATCGTCGCCGACTATCATCACCTTGCCGGACTCCCCTGCCAGCATCCGCAGCCAGGCGTACTGGATGCCGTTGGTGTCCTGGAACTCGTCCACCAGTATGTTCTGGAAGCGGTCGCGGTAGTGTTCGAGGATGTGGGGCTTGTTCAGCCACAGCTCGTGGGCGCGCAGCAACAGCTCGGCAAAGTCCACCAGCCCGGAGCGATCGCAGGTCTCCTGATAGGTCTTGTAGATCTGCTGATAGGTGCGGGTGACGGGGTCGCCGTAGAGGTCGATGTCGCCGGGGCGCAGGCCTTCGTCCTTCTTGCCGTTGATGTAGCCCATCACCGCGCGGGGGGCCCAGTGCTTCTCGTCGAGGTTGAGCGCCTTGAGCACCCGGCGAATGAGACGGTACTGGTCGTCGGAGTCGAGGATCTGGAAGTCCTGCGGCAGCCCCGCATCCAGATGGTGGGCCCGCAGCAGGCGGTGGGCGATGCCGTGGAAGGTGCCTATCCACATGCCGCGCACCCCGTCGCCTATCACCTTCTCGACCCGGCCGCGCATCTCGGCCGCCGCCTTGTTGGTAAAGGTCACGGCGATGATGGAGAAGGGTGAGCAACGCTCCACCTGCATCAGCCAGGCGATACGGTGCACCAGCACCCGGGTCTTGCCCGAGCCGGCGCCCGCCAGCACCAGCAGATTGCTGCGAGGGGCCGCCACCGCGTCTCTTTGCTTGTCGTTGAGCCCGTCGAGCAGGGTTGAAACGTCCATCACCACTCCTGTTTATTTATACAGGCGGCGATTATACGGCCTGAGCGGCCAGAGACCAAGTCGAGGTGCGGCGCCTGCGTGCCCCTGCCGACAGAAGCGCTCTGGCCGCCGGATTTGGTGCCGATGGAAACCACTTTTTTCATCGCCGGAGGAAAACGCTTGCGTATAACCTCATGAATAGAAACACAAATGTCATTTGGCGCCTATTAATCGCAGCATTTAACTCTGCAAACAAACCTAAAAACAAACACTTATAAAGCAATTTGCTTATATTTCAAACCGTTAACGCAAACGTTTTTCCTCTATGATCCCCTTGACCCACAGGCTGGCTCACTTACAGTTAGCCAGCGTGCTTTATGACCTGCCAAGACAGGTTGTGGACCCTCACATAACAATCAAGGATACGATCGTGACTAAAGTGCTCAAGCTGGCCACCGTGGCCGCCCTCACCCTCGCTGCCCTTTCTGCCCAGGCAGCCTCCGAGCCCGCCGTCATCTATGACACCGCTGGCAAATTCGACAAGTCCTTCAACGAAGCCGTGTTCCGCAACGGCGTCGAAGTCTACAACAAGGACAAAGGCGTCAAGGTCAAGGAGTTCGAACCCCAGAACGAAGCCCAGCGTGAGCAGGGTCTGCGCCGTCTGGCCAGCCGTGGCAACGGCCCCATCGTCGCCGTCGGCTTCAACATGGGTTCCGCGGTAGAGAAGGTTGCCACCGAATTCCCGAAAACCCAGTTCACCATCATCGACATGGTGGTCGACAAGCCGAACGTACAGTCCCTCATCTTCAAGGAGCATGAAGGCTCCTTCCTGGTGGGTGCCCTGGCGGCCATCGCCTCCAAGAGCGGCAAGGTCGGCTTCGTGGGCGGCATGGACATCCCGCTGATCCGCAAATTCCAGTGCGGCTACGAGCAGGGTGCCAAGTACATCAATCCGAAGATCGACGTATACCAGAACATGACCGGCTCCACCCCGGCGGCCTTCGCTGACCCGGCCAAGGGTGCCGAGCTCGCCAAGTCCCAGTTCGCCAAGGGCGCCGACGTGGTCTATGCCGCCGCCGGCGGTACCGGTATCGGTGTCTATCAGGCTGCCAAGGACGAAGGCAAGCTGGCCATCGGCGTGGATTCCAACCAGAACCACCTGCAACCTGGCACCATGCTGACCTCCATGGTCAAGGATGTTGGCCTGGCCGCTTACAAGTCCTGGGATGACGCCGCCAAAGGCAGCTGGAAGCCGGGCATCCAGACCCTGGGTCTGGCGGAAGGTGGTGTTGACTGGGCGCTGGACGAAAACAACGCCAAGCTGATCACCCCGGAGATGAAGGCCAAGGTCGAGAGCATCAAGGCCGACATCATCGCCGGCAAGATCAAGGTGCACGACTACATGAGCGACAACTCCTGTAAGTACTGATACTGCGAGTACCGAGTCTCTGCTACGACTCTCAACCCAGACCGGCCCGCACGGGCCGGTTTTTAGTCTCTACTTCATGACCCGCAAGGACTGCATCATGGACCAGACAGATCGCTATGCCATCGAATTAAGAGGTATCGATAAGCGCTTTGGCGAGGTTTACGCCAACAAGCAGATCGACCTTCAGGTTCGTAAAGGCAGCATTCACGGCATCGTCGGCGAAAATGGCGCCGGCAAGTCGACCCTGATGAGCATCATCTACGGTTTCTACCACGCCGACAAAGGCGAGATGCTGATCGACGGCAACCCCTTCAAACCCCATGGCTCCCAAGATGCGATTGCCGCAGGGGTGGGCATGGTGCACCAGCACTTTATGCTGGTGAACAATTTTACCGTGCTGGAGAACGTCATTCTCGGCGCGGAAAACGGCTGGCACCTGGGCAAGAGCCTGGCGGCGGCCGAGAAACTGCTCGGCGAGCTGGCCCGGGACTATGGTCTCGAGGTGCCGCTGCACGAGAAAGTCGAGGATCTGCCGGTGGGCCTGCAACAGCGGGTCGAGATCCTCAAGGCGCTCTATCGCGGCGCCCGCATCCTGATCCTCGACGAACCCACCGGGGTGCTGACCCCGCAGGAGGCGGATCACCTGTTCGAGGTGCTGAAAAAGCTGCGGGATCAGGGGGCGACCATCATCCTCATCACCCACAAGCTGCGGGAGATCCTGGCCATCACGGATCAGGTCTCCATCATGCGCCGGGGGGAGATGGTGGCCCACGTCGCCACCAAGGACACCGACAAGGAGCAGCTCGCCGAGCTGATGGTGGGCCGCAAGGTGCGCCTCAAGGTCGACAAGGGCACCGCCCAGCCCGGCGAAGCCAAGCTCAAGGTCGATGGCCTCTCTTACGTCGATGACGCCGGGGTGGAGCGGGTCAAGTCCGTCAGCTTCGCGGTGCGCGCCGGGGAAGTGGTCGGCATCGCCGGGGTCTCCGGCAACGGCCAGTCCGAACTGCTCAGCCTGCTCGGCGGCATCCTCAAGCCCAGCAAGGGCAGCTTCACCATCGCCGGGGCCCAGAACCACGAGGTGAGCCTGAGCCATCCGGCCGATCCGGAGCGGGTGCGCAACTTCGGCCTCGGCCACATTCCGGAAGACCGCCACAAGATGGGGCTCATCAATCGCTTCGAGGCGAAAGAGGCCTTCATCCTCGGTTATCACCGCCGCACCCAGTACAACAAGGGCTGGCTGCAGGACAAGGAGGCGATCCGTCAGGATTGCCAGGCCAAGATGGAGAAGTGGGACGTGCGCCCGCCGAGCCCGGAGCACAAGACCGCGAACTTCTCCGGCGGCAACCAGCAGAAGCTGGTGATCGCCCGGGAAGTGGAGCAGGACCCGGATGTGCTGCTGGTCGGCCAGCCGACCCGGGGCGTCGACATCGGCGCCATCGAGTACATCCACCAGCAGATCATCGCCATGCGCGACAAGGGCAAGGCGGTGCTGCTGGTGTCGGTGGAGCTCGACGAGATCATGAGCCTGTCCGACCGCATCCTGGTCATCGCCGACGGCCGCATCGTCGGCGAGCTGGACGGCACCAAGGCGGATGAGCGCACCATAGGTCTGATGATGGCGAACATAGTTCCCGACGAGGTGGCGGCAAGCCAACCCGAAGGAGCCGCATCATGAACCAGGTATCCTGCCGTGAAACATGGGGTCTGATGATGGTCAACACACCCGTGCCTGACGAGATTGCCAAGGAGGCCCACTGATGAGCCAAGTACGTATTCCTGCCTGGATCTCCGTGGGCGTGCTGCCCGCGGTCAATATCCTGCTGGCCTTCCTGGTGTCGGCCATCCTGTTCTACTACCTCGACATCAACCCGATCGATGCTGCCGAGATCATGTGGTACGGCGCCTTCGGCACCGGCGAGGGGATAGGCTTCACCCTCTACTACGCCACCGGCTTCATCTTCACCGGTCTGGCGGTAGCGGTGGCCTTCCACGCCGGCCTGTTCAACATCGGCGGTGAGGGGCAGGCCTATATCGGCGGCCTGGGTGTGGGGCTGGTCTGTCTGCTGCTCGGGGACGTGCTGCCGTTCGCCCTGCTGCTGCCGCTCGCCATCATAGCCGGTGGCCTGTTCGGTGCGGCCTGGGCCTTCATCCCGGCCTGGCTGCAAGCCAAGCGGGGCAGCCACATCGTCATCACCACCATCATGTTCAACTTCATCGCCGCCTCCCTGATGGCCTACCTGCTGGTCGACGTCTTCAAGCCGCCAGGATCCATGGCCACCGAGAGCAAGGTGTTCGCCGTGGCGAGCTGGCTGCCGAAGATGAGCGAGCTGGCGGCCGGTTTCGGTGTGGAGATGCCGAACAGCCCCCTCAACATCAGCTTCTTCTGGGCGCTGATCTGCGCGGCCCTGGTGTGGGTCTTCATCTGGCATACCCGCTGGGGCTACGAGATCCGCTCGGTGGGCGCCAGCCAGAGCGCCTCCGCCTATGCGGGCATCTCCTACCCCAAGGTGGTGATCCTGGCCATGGTGATCTCCGGCATGCTGGCGGGCTTCTTCGCCCTCAACGTGCTGCAGGGGGAGCTGCACCAGATCAAGCTCAACTTCGTGGAAGGCTTCGGCTTCACCGGCATAGCGGTGGCCCTGATGGGTCGCAACCACCCGGTCGGCGTCATCATCGCCAGCCTGCTGTTCGGCTTCCTCTATCAGGGTGGCGCCGAGCTCAGCTTCGAGTTCGGGGTGGATCGCAACATAGTGGTGGTGCTGCAGGGTCTGGTGATCCTGTTCTGCGGCGCCCTTGAGCACATGCTGCGTCCGCGCATCGAGCAGGCCTACCTGGCGTTTGCCAACCGCTCAACCGCACAAGTGAAGGGAGTCTGATCATGTTCGAAATGCTGATCCTGATGCTGGACGCGACCATACGTACCGCGCCGCCGCTTATTCTGGCGGCCATGGCGGGCATGTTTTGCGAGCGCTCCGGGGTGGTCAACATCGCCCTGGAGGGCAAGCTGCTGGCGGCGGCCTTCGCCAGTGCGGCCGCGGCCGCCGTCTCCGGCTCCGCCTGGATTGGGCTGGGTGCCGGGGTGGGTGTCTCCATCCTGTTCGCCCTGCTGCACGGCTTCGCCACCATCACCCACCGCGGGGATCAGGTGGTGAGCGGCATGGCCATCAACATACTGGCGGCCGGTCTGACCGTCACCCTGGGCCGTTACTGGTTCGATCAGGGCGGCCAGACCCCGGCGCTCTCCGGCGATGCCCGCTTCGCCCCCATCGACCTGCCCTTCGCCAAGGAGCTCTATGACGTGCCCGTCATCGGCCAGCTCTACAGCGAGCTGCTGAGCGGTCACTCCCTGCTGGAGTACGTGGCGTTCGCCGCCGTGCCCCTGGCCTGGTGGGTGCTGTTCCGCACCCGCTTCGGCCTGCGGCTGCGGGCGGTGGGCGAAGCCCCGGCGGCGGTGGATACCGCAGGTATCTCCGTGGTGCGGATGCGCTACACGGCACTCATCATCGGCGGCCTGCTGGCGGGGATCGGGGGCACCTATCTGGCGGTGGCCCAGACCGCCCAGTTCATCCCCAACATGAGCGCGGGCAAGGGCTTCATGGCGCTGGCGGCCCTGGTATTCGGCAAGTGGCGTCCCTGGAACGCCATGGCGGCCTGCCTGCTGTTCGGCTTCCTCGATGCGGTCGCCATCCGGTTGCAGGGGGTCAGCATAGGCGACTTCCCGATCCCGGTGCAGGCCATAGAGGCGCTGCCCTACATCTTGACGGTCTTCCTGCTGGCCGGCTTCATCGGCAAGGCGGTGGCCCCCAAGGCCCTCGGTACCCCCTATGTCAAGGAGCGGGAATAGCGCTCCGCCCATACCAAAAATGCAAGAAGGCCCACGAATGTGGGCCTTTTTTTGCGCGGTTCATCTCCCCTGGCGCCTCAGTTTATCTTGCCCATCTCGATGGCGAAGCTGGTGGCCAGCTGGGCGAACTTGAGGGCGTGGGCGGCCGAGGGATCCGAGTTCTGCAAGGTGTCCTGAGCGGTGTGGATCTTGGGGTTGTAGTCGTTGAAGCGCGACTCGAACGGCATGGCGGCCGGGTAGCCCTGATTGTGCCAGGAGGCGTGATCCGAGCAGCCGTAACCGCAGCTGTCGTAGCCGTAGCGGATCTGGGGCAGATAGGCGTCGAGCAGTTGGGCCAGATAGCCGGTCAGCCCCTGGTCGGTGTAGTCGGTCATGAAGACGATCTCTTCCGCCGAGCCCTGGTAGTTGGTCATGTCCAGTTGCAGCGCCGCCAGCACCTTGGTGTTGGCTGCCTTGTAGCGGGTGGCGATGTCCTTGGAGCCGCGCAGCCCCACCTCCTCCGCCGCATAGCCGATGAACTGCAGGGTGCGCTCCGGCTGGCGGCCCTGCTCGGCGATGACCCGCAGCACCTCGGTCAGGGTGGCGATGCCGGAGGCATCGTCGTCGGCGCCCGGTGCCAGGGTGCGGCTGTTGGGGGCGGCGCCCGCAGTGGAGTCGAGGTGACCGCCGAGCACCACCACTTCATCCGGGTAGCGGCTGCCCTTGAGGGTCAGCACCACGGATTGCTGCGGATAGCCGCTGTGCTTGACCCGGCTGACGCTGGCCCAGGGCAGGGTCGCGCTCAGACTCTGCCACTGGCCGGCCACCCAGTCCGCCGACTGCACCCCTGTGGTGGTGGTGTAGTAGCGGTTGCGCCAGCTCGAGAGCTGGCTGATGGTGCCGACTATCTTGCCCTGATCCAGATGGGGCAGCAGCCGGTTGACGCTGGCCCCCTGGGTCAGCGGCGGGGCGCTGAACAGGTTCTGGCTGATGGGCTGGGCCATGCTCTGCAGGGCGTCGGCCAGGGTGCTGTGCACCACGTAACCGCCGCAGCGCTGGTGCCCTTCGTGCATCAGGTGGGAGAGGGTGCCGAGCTCGCTCGCCTCGACCTGGGCCAGCTGGATGGGGGCGCCGCTGGCGCTGAACAGGGGGGCCAGCCTGGCCTTGACCTGCTTGAGTTCGACACCGCTGTCGGCACCGACCGTGATCCAGACGGGGTCGGCGGCCTGTGCGGCGAGGGGCAGCAGGGGGAGCAAGAGGGCGGTCAACAAGGGTTTCATATCGGATCCTTCCAGATAGAGTGGCGGGCAAAAGTGCCAAATGGGTGTCATAAGACGACCGGTCCAGTCTAGCCAAGGAGGCTGACCGGCGAATTTGCCCGTCTGGCGCGGCCGTCCCCCCGTCCGGTGGGGGCCGCTGCAGGATCTGCTGTCTACTGCGCCGGTATCAGGGGGGCGGACGGAGCTTTGTGCTGGCGAGGGGGTTCCACAGGGCATGCCCGCCGGACAGGACGATGACAGCCCAGGCTGGGGGGCTGACAAAGGGAGTCAAACTGTGCCATATCGGCGCAGATAGCCGAGGGGGCAGCCACGACATCGCGACAACTTGGTGGTCAATGAAGCCATCGAAGGGGGAGCGGCCAGTTCATGTGAGCAACAGGGCGCTGGCGCAAGGCAGTGTGGCTGGGTCATCCATGATGGCGCCCCTCACGGCGGTGGCCAGCCTCTGGACTGGCCTTCCAATACCCAGTGAGGACAGCACCTTTTTTATGAGGCGCGTGTTGTCATCCGGGCGTCAGCCTATGGGGCGCACCAGCGCCGGCTGGGCGGGATCGCTGAGCCGCTCGGCGAGGTAGTCCACCAGCAGCCGCACCTTGGGGGAGAGGTGGCGGTTGTGGGGATAGAGGGCCCAGATCCCCTCCTCTGGCGCCCGCAGCTCCGGCAACAGCTCGATGAGATCTCCCCGGGCCAGATGCTCGCTCACGTAGTAGTCCGGCAGCTGGATGATGCCTATCCCCTTGAGCGCCGCGTCCAGCAGGGCGTGGCCGCTGTTGCACTGCAGCAGGCCGTGCACCCGCACGCTATGGGGGCGGCCATCCAGGGTGAAGAACCAGTCGTCGCCGTTGCCCACCAGACAGCGGTGGCGGGTCAGCTCGGAGAGGCTGTTGGGGATGCCGTGACGCCCCGTATAATCCGGCGAGGCGCATACATAGGGCACCCGCTGGGCCAGCTTGCGGGCCACCAGGGTCGAGTCCTTCAGGTGGCCGAGGCGGATCGCCAGATCGTAGCCTTCATGCACCAGATCCAGCAGCTGGTTGGTGAGGTTGAGAGTCACCTCCAGCTGGGGGAAACGCACCATGAAGTCGTTCACCAGGGGCGCGATGCGGCTCTCGCCATAGGAGACGGGGGCCGTGATCCGCAAAGACCCTTGCGGCACCGCCTGATGGCGTCCCAGTGCCAGCTCCGCCTCATAGAGGTTGTCCAGCAACTGGCGGCAGTGGCGGTAATAGATTTCGCCAAGCTCGGTGAGCCGCACCTGACGGGTGGTGCGCAGCAGCAGCTTGGCCTGCAGCCTGTCCTCCAGCTGCGCCACCTGTCGGCTGACTTGCGCCACCGACACCCCCAGCTTGCGGGCGGCCGGGGTAAAGCCTCCCTGCTCCGCCACGCTGACAAATTCACAGATCCCTTCCCAGCCGAACATTATTACCTGTGTGTAAAAGTGATTTGATATTTAGCCTTATTATCACCAAATCGAAGGGAAACTACACTGCATACCTGAGTTCATTTCTGTTCACCTACCGCAACAAGAAGGATGTCATTCATGGCACAGGTTCAAAGCATCAAGTGTAAAGCCGCCATCGCCTGGGGACCGGGTCAGCCCCTCTCCATCGAAGAGGTGGAGGTCATGCCGCCCCAGGCCGGCGAGGTGCGGGTGCGGATCGTCGCCACCGGCGTCTGCCACACCGATGCCTTCACGCTGTCTGGTGAGGATCCGGAAGGGGTCTTCCCCTGCATCCTGGGCCACGAGGGGGGCGGCATTGTCGAGTCCGTCGGCGAGGGGGTCACCAGCGTCAAGGTGGGGGATCACGTGATCCCGCTCTACACCCCCGAGTGCGGCGAGTGCAAGTTCTGCAAATCCGGCAAGACCAACCTGTGCCAGAAGATCCGCGCCACCCAGGGCAAGGGGCTGATGCCGGACGGCACCACCCGCTTCTCCAAGGATGGCCAGCCCATCTATCACTACATGGGCACCTCCACCTTCAGCGAATACACTGTACTGCCCGAGATCTCCATCGCCAAGGTGGACCCGGCCGCCCCCCTGGAAGAGGTCTGCCTGCTCGGTTGCGGCGTCACCACCGGCATAGGCGCCGTGATGAACACCGCCAAGGTGAAGGAGGGTGAGAGCGTCGCCATCTTCGGTCTGGGGGGCATAGGCCTCTCCGCCATCATAGGCGCCCGCATGGCCAAGGCCGGTCGCATCATCGCCGTCGACATCAACGAGAGCAAGTTCGAGCTGGCCCGCAAGCTGGGCGCCACCGACTGCATCAACCCGAACAAGTTCGACAAGCCCATCCAAGAGGTGATCGTCGAGCTGACCGACGGCGGCGTCGACTTCTCCTTCGAGTGCATCGGCAACGTCAAGGTGATGCGCGCGGCGCTCGAATGCTGCCACAAGGGCTGGGGCGAGTCGGTCATCATAGGCGTGGCCGGCGCGGGCCAGGAGATCAGCACCCGTCCGTTCCAGCTGGTCACAGGCCGGGTCTGGCGCGGCAGCGCCTTCGGCGGGGTGCGCGGTCGCAGCGAACTGCCGAGCTATGTGCAGCGCTACATGCAGGGTGAGTTCCGCCTCGATGACTTCATCACCCACACCATGCCCCTCGAGCAGATCAACGAGGCGTTCGATCTGATGCACGAAGGCAAGAGCATCCGCACCGTCATCCACTACTGATCCCATGAGAGCCCCGCCCATCGATGCATGGGCGGGGCAAGGAGTCCTTCCATGAATCTGGACATCATCAGCAGCAACAAGAGCTTCGGCGGTTGGCACAAGCAGTATCGCCACCCCTCCACCGTGCTCGATTGCGAGATGCGCTTCGCCATCTATCTGCCGCCCCAGGCCCTCACCGGCCAGAAGGTGCCCGTGCTCTACTGGCTCTCCGGCCTCACCTGCACCGACGAGAACTTCATGCAGAAGGCGGGTGCCCAGCGCATCGCCGCCGAGCTCGGCATCGCCCTGGTGGCACCGGACACCAGCCCCCGCGGCGAGGGGATCCCGGACGACCCCGGTTACGATCTCGGCATGGGGGCCGGCTTCTATGTCAACGCCACCCAGCACCCCTGGCGAGCGCACTACCAGATGTATGACTACGTCACCCGGGAGCTGCCCGAGCTCATCGAGACCCACTTCCCGGTCTCCACCAGGCGCGCCATCAGCGGCCACTCCATGGGGGGCCACGGCGCCCTGATCGCCGCCCTGCGGGAACCCGGTCGCTACCGCTCGGTGTCGGCCTTCAGCCCCATCAGCCACCCGAGCCGCGCCCCCTGGGGCCAGAAGGCCCTCGGCGCCTACCTCGGCAACAACCCCTTGCTGTGGCAGGAGTGGGACGCCTGCCAGCTGCTGCGCCACCACGACAGCCAGCCCCTGCCGACCCGGGTGGACGTGGGCCTGGACGACCCCTTCCTGGCGGAGCAGCTCGGCATAGACGCCCTGGCCGAGATCGCGACCGCCAAGGAGTGGCCCCTGGCGCTTCATCGCCATGCCGGCTATGACCACAGCTACTACTTCGTGGCGAGCTTCATCGAGGAGCACCTGCGCTTTCACGCCAGCCACCTCGGCGAGCCGGCCCAGGGCTGACCAGGACCGGACAGGCCCCCCATGGTCGCCCGCCCCTCACCAGCGGGCGGCCATAAACAAGGGAACAGGGAGACAAGGATGACGATCTTCACCACGCTGCTGGCCATGCCGGACCAGTTCGCACGACTGCTGGCACAGGTGCCCGCCGACCAGCTGGACTGGGAGCCCGCCAACTGGGCCGGGATCCCCTCAGAGCGCTTCAGCGCCCGGGGACACCTCTGCCACCTGCTGGACATCGAGACGCAAGGCTACCAGGTGCGCTTTCGCCGTACCCTGGAAGAGAGCCTGCCGGCGCTCGCCTCCCTCGATGGCTATCAGCTGGCGCTGGACCATGATTACCCCCGGCAGGATCCTGCGGTGCAGCTCGACCGCTTTCGCACCGCCCGCCTGCAGACGGTGGAGTGGCTCAGGGCGCTGCCCTCCAGCGCCTGGCAACGGCGCGCCCGCTATGGCGGCTATGGGGAGGTGACCCTGGACGGTCTGGTGCGCCTGCTCGTCAGCCACGACCACCAGCACCTCGCCGGCATGCAGTGGCTGCTGATGCGGCTCAATGCGGATCTGGAGCTCGCGCTGCCCCTCGAGTGAGAACCATGGATAACAAAACAGGCCCTGCATGGGCCTGTTATTTAGCTGTCATCGCGCCGGATACTCAGCTTCCTGCCCGGGAGATGGCGCCGGACCCTGCGATCTCGCTCTCCAGCCTGGGGTTGCCCAGATAGCTGACCGAGCCGGAGCCGGCGATGCCGACCTTCAGCAACTCGCTGGCATTCACTGCCACGTCGCCACTGCCGGCAATATTGACCTCGACCTCCTCTCCTCTGAACTGGGCGCCCGACACGCCACCGGCACCGGCGATGTTGAGCTCGACCTCCCTGGCCGAGCCCAGCCCCAGATCCAGGCTGCCCGCACCGGCAATATTGCCCTCCAGTCGATCCAGTGCCAGCTGGCTGGCGACTATATCCCCCAGGCCGGCCACCGACAGTACCAGCTCGTCTCCCGAAAAACCGCTCAGATCGCCGCGAGCCAGGCCCGCCAGCGCCAGCTCATGGAGCTCGGGCAGGGTGATGGTGATCTCGATGGGCTCGGGGGGATCGAGCCGGTAGCCCTCCTTCACCTCTATCTCCAGCTTGTCCTCCTGCTCGGTCAGCTCCAGGTAGGGCAGCAGGTTCCCCTGCCCGCGGATCAAGATGCTCCTCTCCTCCCCCGCCACCAGATGGATATTGGCGGGCACCCCGGCCAGCACCCGGGTCACCTCCCGGCCCAGGGGGTGCTGCTGTTCCACCAGGGCCCCGGCCCCGCTTACCTTGACGTCATCCTGCCAGCTGCAACCACCCAGCCCCAGGGCCAGCACGGCTCCCATCATCCATTTCATCGCCACTCTCCTCGTTGTGTGTTGGCAAACGCGACCCCTAGGTCCGCACAGCCTGGTGCAGGGGCGATTGCAAGCCACATGCCATAGAACCAAGACTATGATTTTCAACTGAAAATCAGATTTCATCTTCACCACAGCCTTCATCTTGGAGAGCCATTCAGACCATAAGTTGGTCAAACTCACCATGCCCGAACGGGGGGAGACAGCCCGCCGGCAGGGCCAGTCGCCGCCGGAGGAGCAAGTTTTTGGTTGCCGCCCCGGTCTGTTGAGCCAATAGTGATACCTTGTGCGTATAGAGCTCTCCACCGTGCATTTGTCACTGCCAACAAGGAGTCAGAGCGTGACCCAAGTCAGCCACCCATTCGCCAGCCCAGAGGGCCTGCCAGCCCCGACCCGCACCCCGCTGCTCGGCGGCGACGATCCCGAGCACAAGCGCCGCGAGCTGCTCGACTACTTCTGTCAGACCTTCGACCTCTACGACAGCCTGTTTGACTGCCTGGCCGACGAGCGGGCCTGGTTCAACAAGGCGATCCCCCTGCGCCACCCCCTCATCTTCTACTACGGCCACACCGCCGCCTTCTTCGTCAACAAGCTGCTGGCGGCGCGCCTCATCGAGAGCCGCCTCGACCCCCGCATCGAGGCCATGGTGGCCATAGGGGTGGACGAGATGAGCTGGGACGATCTGGACGAGACCCACTACGACTGGCCTGCGGTAGCCGAACTGCGCGCATACCGTGGCCGCGTGCGCGCCCTGGTGTGTGATTTCATCGAGCGGATGCCGCTCACCCTGCCCATCGACTGGCAGAGCCCGGCCTGGGTCATCCTGATGGGGATAGAGCACGAGCGAATCCACCTGGAGACCTCCAGCGTGCTGATCCGCCAGCTGCCCCTGGCCTGGGTGCGGCCGCAGCCCTATTGGCCCGCCTGCACCCAGGCCCGCCACAGGCGCGACCAGGTGCCCGCCAACAGCCTGCTGCCGGTGGCCGGCGGTCGGGTGCGCCTCGGCAAGCAGGACACCACCTACGGCTGGGACAACGAATATGGCGAGCGCCACATAGCGCTGGCCCCCTTCCAGGCCAGCCGCATGCTGGTGAGCAACGCCGAGTACCTGGCCTTCGTGCAGGCGGGCGGCTATGAGACCCGGGCCTGGTGGGACGACGAGGGCTGGGGCTGGTGCCAGTACGCCAGGGCTCGCATGCCCAGCTTCTGGGTTGGCGACCCCAACGAACCCGAGCAACTGCAACTGCGGCTGATGACCGAACAGGTCCCCCTGCCCTGGGACTGGCCGGTGGAGGTGAACCAGCTGGAGGCCGCCGCCTTCTGCCGCTGGAAGGCGGATCAGACCGGCCTGCCCATCCAGCTGCCAAGCGAGGGAGAGTGGGCGCTGCTGCGCGAGCAGGTGCCCGGGGATCAGCCGGACTGGCTGGCGGCCCCCGGCAACATCAACCTGGCCCGCTTCGCCTCCTCCTGCCCGGTGGATGCCTGCCCCCAGGGCGACTTCTACGATCTGGTGGGCAACGTCTGGCAGTGGACCAGCACCGCCATCGACGGCTTCGAGGGGTTCAAGGTGCACCCCCTCTACGACGACTTCTCCACCCCCACCTTCGATGGCAAGCACAGCCTCATCAAGGGCGGCAGCTGGATCAGCACAGGCAACGAGGCGCTCAGGTCCTCCCGCTACGCCTTCCGCCGCCACTTCTTCCAGCATGCGGGCTTCCGCTATCTGGTCTCACGCTATCAGGAAGCCATCACAGTGAATCCTTATGAAACCGACGCCCTGGTGGCGCAATACCTCGACTTCCAGTACGGCCCGACCCACTTCGGGGTGGCCAACTACGCCCAGACCCTGGCCAGCCTCGCCAGCGAGCTATGCAGCCGCCATGAGCGGGCGCTGGACATCGGCTGCGCCACCGGCCGCGCCAGCTTCGAGCTGGCCCGCCACTTCCAGCACGTGGACGGGGTGGACTACTCGGCCCGCTTCATCGACGTGGCGCTGGCGCTCGCCAGCCATGACAGCTTCCGCTATGCCCTGCCCCTGGAGGGGGATCTGGTGGAGTATTGCGAGGCGCGCCTCTCCCGCCATGATCTGGGCCGCGAGCAGAGCGATCGGGTCCACTTCAGCCAGGGGGATGCCTGCAACCTCAAGCCCAGGTACGAGCACTACGATCTGGTACTCGCCTCCAACCTGATCGACCGGCTGCGGGAGCCCGCCCGCTTCCTGCGGGACATTGCTCCGCGCCTTCGCAGCGGCGGCCTGCTGGTGCTCACCAGCCCCTACACCTGGCTGACCGACTACACCCCCAAGGCGAACTGGCTCGGCGGCATCCGGGAGAACGGCGAGGCCCTCTCCACCCATCAGGCGCTGCAACGGCTGCTGGCGGCGGAGTTCGAGGAGCTGTGCCCGCCGAGAGACGTCCCCTTCGTCATCCGCGAGACCGCCCGCAAGCACCAGCATACGGTGGCCCAGCTCACCGTCTGGCGCAAACGCTGAGGGAGCGGCAAACGAGAGAGGGAGGCCAGTGGCCTCCCTCTCTTTTATCCGGGCATCCTACCCCTCCTGAGCCTGGGGCAGGGCCTCCTGCTCGCGGTAGCGGCGGGCCAGCACGGCGCACACCATCAGCTGGATCTGGTGGAAGATCATCAGCGGCAAGACCATGACGCCGACGCTGGCGGCGGGGAACATGACGTTGGCCATGGGCACCCCATTGGCCAGGCTCTTCTTGGAGCCGCAGAAGACGATGGTGATCTCGTCCGCCCTGTCAAACCCGAGGCGGCGGCTGATCCAGACGTTCCAGCAGAGCACCAGAGCCAGCAGCACGCAGCTCAGCAACACTATGCTGGCCAAGTCATACCAGCCGACCTGATGCCAAATCCCCTGCACCACGGCCTCGCTGAAGGCCACATAGACCACCAGCAGGATGGAGCTCTGATCCAGCTTGCCGATGAGCGGCCGATGGCTGTCGACCCAGCGGCCGATGAGGGGCCGCGACAGATGGCCCACCACGAAGGGCAGCATCAGCTGTACCATGATGGCCTGGATGGAGTGCCAGGTGTCGACCCCCTCCCCCTGCACCTGGATCATCAGCCCCACCAGCACAGGGGAGAGGAAGATGCCGAGGATGCTGGAGGCCGAGGCGCTGCACACCGCCGCCGACACATTGCCCCCCGCCATGGAGGTGAAGGCGATGGCCGATTGCACGGTCGCGGGCAGGGCGCACAGATAGAGGAAGCCGAGGTAGATGGCCGGGCTCAGCCACTGGGGCACCAGCGGCGTGAGCAAGAGCCCCAGCAGCGGAAACAGCAGGAAGGTGCTGGCCATCACCACCAGGTGGAGCCGCCAGTGGCCGAGGCCCGCCAGCAGGTTCTGGCGCGACAGCTTGGCGCCATGCATGAAGAACAAGAGCGCCACCGCCAGCTTGGTCAGCAGCGCGAACCAGACGGCCACCTGGCCCTCGCAGGGGAAGAAGGAGGCCAGGGCCACCACCAGAATCAATACAGAGGTAAAGGGATCCAGACGCACGGGGAGTCTCCAGGGAAAACGCGTCCCGCACCGGATGGGGGACGACAGGGCACTCGAGGGCCATCCTCAGACGGCGACCCTCGACACGAAACCCCAGCTTACCCTGAACACAGGGTGGCGCAAAGTTGAGCGGCGTATCCAAGCATTCAGTGAAATTAAACGAGTGGGATTTTAGCGCTTTAAAACTGAACACCCAGGGGGGCCACGGCGGGCCGCAGAGACAAAAAAACGAGTGGCCAGAGGCCACCCGCGCTGCACCGCAGTCGATGCTCAGCTCTGCCGGGCCAGGGCGTCGCCCCCCGCCTTGCCCCCGGCGGCCAGCTTGCGGGCCTGCTGCTTCTCGAAGCGGGAGATCCACCAGTAGGCCAGCGCCGAGAAGACCGCCGTCATGAAGACGTTGATGAAGAAGGCGCGCACCAGATCCACCCCGGCCGGGAAGGCGGAGGCGCTCATGCTCACCACGAAGATGGCGATCAGCACAGAGACCACCGCCATGCCGAAGGTGCGCGACCCCATGCGGAACTCGCGGGGGGTGTCGTCATGTTTCCAGCGGAACACGAAGTAGGCCACCATGATGAAGATGGGCGGCAGCATGGCGGTCCCTGCGGTGAGGTTAATGGCGGTGTTCATCATCTGCTGCACCGACTCCGAGCCGAACCCGTTGACCACCAGCATCACGAACACGAAGGCAAACTGCCACCAGGCGGCGCGCACCGGCACGCCATGCTCGTTGAGCCGAGTGGTCTTGTCGCCGTAGACACCCTGGGGGATCTCGGAGAAGTGGATCTTCACCGGCGCCGAGGTCCACATCATCATGGAGCCGAACATGGCGATGAAGAGCACCACCCCGACCGCGCGGCCTACCAGCGTCTCGGAAAGCCCGAAGTACTGCGCCATGCCGGTGAAGATCTCCACCATGCCGCCAGCATAGGTGAGGCTCTCCCTCGGTACGAAGACGTTCACCAGCAGGGAACCCAGCGCATACATGGCGCCGATGACCACACCGGCGATGATGATCACCTTGATAAAGGACTTCTGGCCGCCTTTCACGTCGTTGAGATAGGCCGCCGCGGTCTCGGCACCGCCCGCCGCCTGGAAGATCCAGCACATGATGCCCAGCGTCGCCCAGTTGACTGTGGGGGTCATGGCCTCCAGGGTGATGGGCTGGGCCGCCACATGGTCACCGCCGAGGGCCATCAGGGCACCCAGCACATAGATGGCGAACAGGGCGAAGACGCCGTAGGCCACCAGTTCGGCAATCTTGCCGAGCCAGCTCGCCCCCTTGGTGGAGATATGGGTCGCCGCCGCAAACAGCGCTATGGAGATGATCGAGGTGACGGTCGGCGAGAAGCTGTACTCGTACCCCAGCATGGCGTAGGAGGCGTAGGCGATGACGTTGGGCAGCAATGAGACGAACCAGAACAGGTTCACGAACCAGTAGAGGAAGGAGCCCAGATAGGCCATCCGGGTGCCGAGCGGCTTTTTCAGCCAGTCGTACATCCCCGACTCGGAGTTTTTGTTGGCCGAGACGAACTCGGCGATGATGAAGACGAACGGAATGAAGTAGACGAGGGTCGCCAGCAGGAAGATGGGGGCGGAGCTGAGCCCCAGCTCTATGTTGTTGTTGACTATGTTGCGCACGTTGAACACGGCGGCAAAGGTCATCGACAACAGGGCAAACTTGCCTATGGTGCCGCGTACGGATTCAGACATGGTGTCCTCCGGTGGATTCACGCCCCTTCGCACTGGGGCGCTATGACTCTGAATGTGTTCGGCGCCTGCCAGCTGGCCGCGCCGTTTACTCTCTTGTTATGGTCAGAGGGGTAGCTCATGGCGCCCCTTCACACACCGGCGCAGCCCTGCTGCCCCGGCGTTCAATCCGTGATTCAGACGATGGGGGTGCCCGGCGCCATGGGCACCCGGGGTTGCAACAGCACGCTCTGGCTCTCGTCCGGGGTCTCGGCGCAGAGCAACATGCACTCGGATCGCTCGCCGCGCATTTTGGTGGGCTTGAGGTTGGTCAGCACCACCACCTCGCTGCCCATCAGCTCCTCTTCGCGGTAATGGGGCACCAGACTGGTGACGGTCTGCAGCGGCCGCTCGCCCCCCACGTCGATCTGGACGATATAGAGTTTGTCGGCACCGGGGTGGCGCACCACCTCCAGCACCTTGCCCACCTTCATCTCGATCCGTTTGAATTCGGCAAACTCGATCGTCTCGCTCATGCTCTTCTCCTTATCTGGTTCAAGGGTTTGCGGGTGGCCTGCGGCCACCCGGCTTGATGGGAAGTCAATGCAGTGCTTATGGCGCCTGCATGGCGACCTGCGCCGCCGGCTGGGCCTCTTTCGCACGCGCTTCGGCGCTGAGGGAGGCCTCGTATCTGTTGTATTTCCACCAGGCGAAGCCGAGGAAGATCACTATCCCGCCCACGTTGTAGAAGACGATGGTCATGATGTCGGCGCCGGTCGGGAAGGTGGAGGCGAGGAAGCCCACTGAGAAGATGGCGATCAGCACTGACACCACGGCGATACCGGTGGTGCGCGAACCCATCTTGAAATCCCGTGGCAGGTGATCCAGCTTCAGGCGCAGATTGAGGTAGGCCAGCATGATGAACAGCGGCGGCAGCATGGAGGCGGCGGCGGTCATGTTGATGACGGTGTTCATCAGATCCTGCGCTGTGTTGGAGCCGAGCGTCGGGATCACCATCAGCGGCAGCACTATGAGGTACTGGATCCAGGCTGCCCGGGCAGGCACGCCGTTCTCGTTCAGCTCGACCGTCTTCTTGCCGAAGATGCCAGCCGGGATCTCGGAGAAGAAGATCTTCACCGGAGTGGCGGTCCACATCAGCAGGGAGCCGAACATGGCGGTGAAGGAGACCAGCCCGACGAAGCGGTTCATCAGCACGGTGGGCAGACCGAAATGGGCCGCCAGTCCCTCGAACACCTGCACCGAGCCACCGGTAAATTTCAGGGTGTCGCTATGGACAAACACGTTGATCAGCAGGGAGGCGATGGAGTAGAGCACGCCGATAAAGAGCCCGGCGACGATGATCACTTTCACGAAGGACTTGGAGCCGCCTTTCACGTCATTGACGTAGACCGCCACCGACTCGGCGCCACCGGCTGCCATAAAGATCCAGGTGGTGATACCGAGGAAAGCCCAGCTGAAATCGGGGACCATGGCCTCTACCGTGATGGGGTCGGCCGGTTGTACACCACCGACTAACGCCACACCTGCCAGCAGAATGTAGGAGAGGGTCAGCAGCAGCATCAGAGACGAAGTCACCGAGGTGATGGGGCCCAGCAGCTTGGCGCCATTGGTGGAGACATAGGTGGCAAAGGCAAACAGCACCATGCTTAAGAAAGTGGTCGCCAGCGGGGTGAAAATGTATTCGTAGCCGAGGAAGGCATAGGAGGCGTAGGCGATCACCCGCGGCAGCAAGGAGGTGAAGAAGAAGAGGTTCACGAACCAGTAGGTGTAGGCGGAGATAAAGGCCCAGCGCCCGCCGAGGGAGCTCTTCACCCAGGCATACACCCCCGCTTCGGAGTTCTTGTTCAGTGATACGAATTCCGCAATGATCAGACAGAACGGAATGAAGTAAAAAATGGTGGCCAGAAAGAACATCGGGGCCGAGGCCAGACCGATTTCGATGTTGTTGTTGATGACGTTGTTGAAGCTGAATACCGCCGCGAAGGTGAGCGACAGCAGACCAAACTTGCCTATCGTATTCCGTTTGGAATCAGACATGGTGCATCTCCAGACCTGTAGTAATTTCCGCGAAAGGGCGGGGCATGGGTTGTAGGGTGAGCCCCGCCCTTCCGGCTTTTATCAGTGCAAAAACAGCGGCTTGTTATTTGTTTTTGAAGTAGCCGCCTTCGACGGTGACCTTGATGATCAGCTTGCGCACCGGCCCGTCACCGACGAAGCGGTAAGCCTCGTCGTTCTCGAAGATCACCACCTGACCGTTGCCGACTTTCTGGCGCTCACGCACCTCACCGGCCAGCCACTCGCGATCCGTGGTGTCGTCATAGCCCTGCTCGACCCGCAGATCATCCTTGGCAGCCCACTCCACCGTCTCTTCCCCTTCCAGGTAGTAGTGAACGTCGAAGTAGCGGCGTTGCCCCTCGAACAGTGAGGTGGCCGGGCTGGCCCCCTCCTGCAAGCGGTAGGTGAGGGAGTCACCGATGGAGTGACAGATACCGGGCTTGAGGTTGGCCAGGTTGTTGATGGCCTCCACGCAGCGGCCCCACTTCTTGCCCTCCCGGTAGATGTTTTTGAACAGGGTCAGGTTGTCCAGGGTGATCATGCGAGGTTCCTCCCGCCGTTGATGGTGAGATCGAGCCCGGCCAGCGCAGCCGGATTGAGGTTGCCACGGGCGATGGGCAGCAGGGTCAGACCGAAGCTGAACGGCTCGAAGCGCACCCGCCAGGAGTCCAGTACCTCGGAGCCCCAGGAGTTGGAGCCCAGCCCCAGCACCTTGTGATCCAGATTGAGGGTGAGATAACCGCAGGGCTCCAGCTCGTTGATGTGCTGCGCCGCGTGGATATGCTCCCAGCTGTAGGGCCAGACGCTGAGGTTGATGGGGGCATCGGGGCGCACGTAGAGACCGGCGCCGTGGCGGTTGGTCAGAGTCGCCCAGCGCACCTGCTGGCGGTTGCCGTTGTCCTGCGGGAAGGGGTAGTGCTCCCACATCTCGCTGACTGTGCTGTTGAAGCTGTCGATCCAGTTGCTCTGGCGGCTGTCCTGATAGTTTTCACCCGGTCCCATGCCGAAGTAGTGCACCCGGTCGAGATCCTGACGAATACCCAGCTCGAAGCCGATCTTGGGAATGATGTCGTCATAGCCGCCGTAGGGCTGACCGGAGAGCGCAACGTGCAGCTGGCCGTTCGGGCTCAGGGTGTAGACGTAGCGGCAGCGCATGCCGAAGTCGAACACCGGCGGTGCGATCAGGCTCTCGACCGTCACCTCGACCGCCTCACCCAGCTGGCGCCAGCTTAAGGTGCGGAAGTGCTCCTGCATGATCTGCAGGTGGTTCGGGTGCCACAGGCTCTCGTACTCCTGCTTGTGGTTGTCGATCATCGGCTTGAAGAAGGTGAGGCGTGGCGCCCGCTCGATGAGCTCGATACCGTCCTGCTGCCAGCTCACCAGCTTGCCGTCGAGGCGTGAGAAGCGCAGGGCAAAGCCGCTGCCGCTCAAGGTCAACGCAAGCCGCTCGTCAGCAATCTGCAACGGGATAGCGTTGGGGTTGGCAAAGGGCTGCAGCTGGCGAGTCGATGCCTTCAGCTGGAACTGGTACTGGCCCAGCTCATGCTCCGCCGCGCTGTAGCGGGTGGCGGTGGCCTTGATGACCCGCAGCTGGACGAAGGTTTCCCGCCCATCGAGCGTGGGCAGCTCGAGTTGCAACTCGGTAATGGCACCGGGAGCCACCCCTTCCAGCCGGATTTGCTGGCTGGCCAGCAGCTCGCCCTCGGCCTTCACTTCGACCAGCAGGCGGATGTCGTCGAGAGTGGAGAACCAGTAACGGTTTTCCACTGCCAGCTTGCCGCTGGCCAGATCCAGCGCCCGCACCTTGACCGGGCAGATCACCTGCTTGTATTCGCGCAGGCCCGGCCCAGGGGTCTGATCCGGATAGATGAGGCCATCCATGCAGAAGTTGTAGTTGTTGGGGTAGTCGCCGTAGTCGCCGCCGTACTTGTAAACGGGGCGACCCTGCTCGTCCTGATCCAGGATACCGTGATCGCACCACTCCCAGATGTAGTGACCCTGAATGTGGGGATGGCGGTCGAACACCTGCTGGTATTCGCTGAGGCCACCCGGGCCGTTGCCCATGGCGTGGGCGTATTCGCAGAGAATGCGCGGCTTCGCCATCGGGAACTCGCCGAAGCAGTTCATCTGGGAGACGCGGGAGTACATGGTGCTCACCACATCCACCACCTCGGCATCGCGATCCTCTTCGTAGTGCACCAGCCGGGTCGGGTCGATCCCCTTGCAGCGCTGGTACATGGCTCTGATGTTGCAGCCGTAGCCGGACTCGTTGCCGAGCGACCAGATGATGATGGAGGGGTGGTTCTTCTGGGCGTGCACGTGGCGCTCGATGCGATCCACGAACACCGGCTCCCAGAACGGGTCGTCAGTGATGCGGCTGAGATCGCCGACGTTGGCAAAGCCGTGGGTCTCCACGTCGGTCTCCGCCATCACGAACAGACCGTACTGGTCGCACAGCTCGTAGAAGCGCGGGTCGTTCGGGTAGTGGGCGGTGCGCACCGAGTTGAGGTTGTGCTGCTTCATCAGCACGATGTCGCGCTCCACCCGATCCATACCGACCGCGCGGCCCTTGAGGTGGTCGTTGTCGTGGCGGTTCACCCCGTGCAGCTTGAGGTAGTGGCCGTTGACATGGAAGAGGCCATCCTTGACGGTGATTTCACGTACCCCGACCCGCTGCGGGATCACTTCCAGCAGCTCGCCCTGGCCGTTGTAGAGGGAGAGTTGCAGCTGATAGAGGTAAGGGTCTTCGGCGCTCCACAGATGGGGCTTGGCCAGATCCAGCGTGAAGCGGCAATCACACTTGCCGTCGATAACGAGATGATCGAGCGAGCCGCTGGCGATCTCGCAGCCCTGATCCAGCAGCGACCAGACCAGACGATGATCACGGGCAGGCGCACCCAGGTTCTCGAGCTGGATATCGCAGCTCAGGGTCGCGCTCTGGTTATCGTCCGCCAGCTCCGTGCGGACGAAGAAGTCCTGCACATGGGCGGCCGGCTTGCCCACCAGATAGACGTCGCGGAAGATCCCCGCCATCCACCACATGTCCTGATCCTCGATATAGGTGGAGTCCGCCCACTGCATCACCCGCACCGACAGCAGGTTCTCGCCGATGCTGGCATAGGCACTGATATCGAACTCGGCGGTAAGGCGACTGCCCTTGCTGAAGCCAACGTAGTGGCTGTTCACATAGACCTCGAAGTAGGTCTCCACCCCATCAAACTTGATGATCACCTGCTCGCCGTCCCAGGCCGGGCTCAGCGTGAAGCTGCGCTGATAGGCGCCGGTGGGGTTGTTGGTCGGCACGAAAGGCACGTCGATGGGGAAGGGAAAACCCTCGTCGGTGTACTGCAGCTGGCCATGCCCTTCCATCTGCCACATGTTGGGCACTGTGATCTGGCCCCACTCGCTCATGGGGCTGTGATAGAAGGCCTCCGGCACCTGCAGGGGGTGCTCGAAGTAGTGGAACTGCCACTGGCCGCTCAAGGAGAGAAAGCGGCGGCTCAGCTCGCGCTGCATGGTGGCCGCCAGCGAGTGGTCGGCATAAGAGAAGAAGTAGGCGCGCGGGGCCAGCCTGTTTTCACCAACGAATTGAACGTTTTCCCAGTTATTCACATGTCCTCCCGGAACAAGGCAACTTTGACTGGGTAAACTTTAGATAAATATTTACTAAATATCAGTTTTGGATCGGTAAAGTTTTAACCTGATCACAATGGCTGGATGGTTTTGTGAGCGAGATCAGAAGCGGAGGATAAAAGGGGATGAAGCAGGCAGTGATGGCATGGATATTGATAAATGCAGGCAGATAATGGCAAAAACCACAGCAAAACAATGCATTATGAATTTATCAGGAGATGGATTATGAAGGGAAGGAGTCGCACCACCGCGAGATGGCGCAACTAAAACAGGCCTTGTTTTACTAAAATCAGCGCGTGGTGCCGCGCAGGGTCAGGCGGCTCGGCACCAGTACCCGAAGGGGAATATCGCGCTCGTCACGCAGCCGCTCGACCAGCAGATTGACCCCCTGGGAACCCATCAACTCGGAGTGGATCCGCACCGTGGAGAGTGGCGGGAAGGTGAACTTGGCGGTCGGAATATCGTTGACGCTAATCAGCTCGATCTGCTGGGGAATGGCCAGTCCCTTCTCGTGGATGGCTCTCAGCACGCCGATGGCGATGGAGTCTGAAGCGACGAACAGCGCCTTGGGCCAGTCCCCTGCCAGCATCTCTTTTGCCAGCCGGTAGCCGGAAGCGCTGGAGAAGTCCCCGCGATAGAGATCGCTCTCCTGCACCACCCCCAGCCGCTGACCGTAGTCGAGGAAAGCCAGTTCACGGAGATCCGGTGCCTCATCCTGACCCCCTATATAGCCGATGCGGCCATGCCCCTGGGCGATAAAGAAGTCCACCACCTGCTGGCTGATGAGCGCCAGATCCACGTCCACGGAGTCAAATTCCCCCTGGGAGCGGCAATCCACGAACACCAGCTGGGCAGAGAGAGAGTGGAGCGCTGCCAGGCGCTCCTCGGGCAGGTGGCCGATGACCAGGATGCCGTCGACGGCGGAGAGCTCACGCCCCTCGGCGCCGTTGTAGAAATGGGTCAGCTCTATGTTGAAGCGGGCGCACTGGGTCTCTATGCCATAGCGAATGGCGAGATAGTAGGGGTCATTGACCTCTGTGCTCTGCGGGTAGGCATAGACAGCCAGAAAGTGCAGCTTGCTCTTGTGCACCCCCTTGCGGGCGCTGCTGGTCTTGTACTCCAGCCGCTCGGCAATCTCGAAGATCTTCTGCCTGGTCTCTTCCTTGACGCTCAGCGTCGGATCTTCATTGAGCACCCGCGACACAGTGGCTTGGGACACCCCCGCCTCCTGTGCAATTTCCTTCAACGTGGCCATGCATACTCCTCTGGCGATGACTCCCGACAATACCTGACCAAGAGTAACGGGCAAGCCGCTGACAGCCCAGCATTTTTACTAAAAGAAGCAGACCTGCATCGAAAAAATCCCAAAGCAAAAAGGCCTCCCGAATGGGAGGCCTCTTCTAAATAGGTGCCTGACAGTGTCCTACTCTCGCATGGCGAATGCCACACTACCATCGGCGCTACCGCGTTTCACTTCTGAGTTCGGCATGGGATCAGGTGGTTCCACGGCGCTATTGCCGTCAGGCAAAAGCTGTATTACTTAATA
>NZ_CBCPLW010000025.1:0-65671 GCF_965119515.1 Aeromonas sp. Marseille-Q7275 | reverse complement strand
TTAAAATAGTTTCATAGGCGCTCCGGCAGGGGGATGAGGGATCAGTATGCCTGCCGGGGGGCGGGGGGGGACCCGGCCAGGGGGCAATAAAAAAGGCCTCCCGCCGATGGCGGGAGGCCTGGTTCTGCGCCGGGGCGCAATGCCCTGGGCGTGTGTCCAGCCTTACTGAGCGCTCAGGCTGTAGGCCAGTGTCTGGTCGTTGAAGCGCACCACATAGGCGCCGACCGCCGCTGTGGTGATGTCGGCTCCGGCCAGCTCGGCCACGCCGTCCTTGTTGGTGTCACCGTAGTTCTGGGTCCAGTCACCCTTGACGTCGAACTTGAAGCGCTGACCGCCGTTGCCATCCCCGCTGCCGGTGAAGGTGACGCCGGCCTGCCACTGGTGATCCCCCACCAGCGTCATGGGGGTGGTGCCCCAGCCATTGGTGGTGCCACGGATGTTGAGGCTGGCGATGTTTTTGGCATAGCCGACGCTGACCGGGGTCAGGCTGTATTGCAGGGTCTGGTCGTTGAAGCGCACCCGGTACTGGCCGCTGACCGGGGTCAGTATGTCGGCGCCCCCCAGCTCGGCCACGCCATCCTTGTTGGTGTCGCCATAGTTCTGGGTCCAGTCCCCCTTGACGTCGAACTTGAAGCGCTGGTTGGCCTGGCCGTCGAAGGTGGCCAAGGCCTCCCATTGATTCTCGGCAACCAGGGTCATGGCCAGCGAACCCCAGGCATTGAGAGTGCCGCGCAGGTGCAGGGTGGGCAGCACGCTGTTGTAGGCACCGTTGCTGTCGGTGACGGTCACAGTGGCGCTGGCACTGGCGGTCAGCCCCTCGGCATCGGTGACTGTCAGGGTGACAACATGGGTGCCCGGGGTATCGAACTGGACTGTCTCAGTGGGGGCGCTGCCGCCGGTGGACCAGCTGTAGCTCGCCACGCCTTCATCATCGGTGGAGGCGGAGCCATCGAACACCACGCTCTCTCCCGTCTTGACGCTGAGGATCTTGGGCGAGAGGGCGGCGACCGGTGCCTGGTTGCTGGCGAGGGGGGTGACCGTATAGCGCAGATCCCCTTCGTTCAGAGTGATGCGGTAGCTGCCCGCCCCGCTGACCAGGATATCCTTGCTGCTGCCCTTGTCGGCGATGCCGTCCCCTTCGTTGTCGCCGTAGTTCTCGGTCCAGTTGCCGAAGACGTCGAACTTGAAGCGCTGGGCGCCGGTGGCGTCACCGCTGCCGGTCAGGGTCAGGGTGGCGGACCAGACACGGTTGGCATCGACTGTCATGGGGGTGTTGCCCCAGGCGTTATGGGTGCCGCGCAGGTTCATGCTGCTGAACTTGTTGCCCGGCAGGGCGCTGCCGCCGCAGGGGCTGGCCTTGGTGCAGCCAGCGATGATGGCGGCCGCCTTCATGGCGGGCACGTTCAGGCTGGCCTTGCCGCTGCCGTCGACGGTGACATAGCCCCCGCTGCAGTAGTCATTGCCCCCCAGGAGGTTGCAGTACTCGCCCGCCGGCAGGCCGGTCTGCACCGAGGCCACCAGGCTGCCGCTCTCGTTGTTGATGGCGACGAAGCCCTTGTCACCGCGGCCGAAGGCTATCTGGTTGTTGCCGTTGTCCCACCAGTTGCTGACTGGCTGGCCTTCGGTCCTGTTGTGGAACAGGGCCATGTTCATGATGGTCGGGCGACGCTGCTCGCAGTTCCATTGGCCGTCTGTGCAGGGCGTGCTGCCCGGCGCCCCCTTGTCGGTTTCATAGGTACCCATGTTCTCGAAGCGATAGCCCGACATCACCTGTTTCCAGCCATAGGGCCAGGCCATCATGAAGGTGTTGGCCAGCTCATAGCGGGCACCGCTCATGAAGGTGAGCATGCCGCCACCGCCGTGGCCGCGTTCGCGGTCGTGGTTGACCACGAAGACGAAGGCCTTGCTGGAGGGGAGCAGACCCCAGCTCTCGCCGAGGGTCTTGAGGTTCTTGATCTGGCCGTTGAAGTTGGCAGCGAGATCCGTGCCGTATTTGAAGTCGGTGACGGTATCGATATAGGTGTAGCGACCCGGCTGGATGTCCGCCGACTCTCCCCCGGCACCTATCACCTCCAGATAGGCCTTGGGGCTGCCCGCCTTGTCGAGAATGGCCTTCACCTCGCCGGGAGCCATGTGCTTGGCCGCATCGATACGAAAGCCCGCCACGCCCCAACCCAGCAGGGTCTTCATGTAGGTGGCTATCTGATCCTGCACGTAGGGAGAGCCGGTATTGAGATCCGGCATGCCGTAGAGGGCGCCGTTCCAGACGTTGTTGCTGTCGCCGTAGTTGGTGATGTCACCGTTGTGGTGGAAGTCGTTGTAGCCGAACTGGGGGTACTGATATTGCCCCGAGTTGTAGCTGCCGCCGCCAGTGGCGGTTCCGGTGCCCGAGGCCAGCTGGTTGAAGACGGCGTCCGCATAGATCTTGACCCCGGCCGCGTTGCAGCGGGTGATCATGCTCCTGAGCTCTGCCTCGCTGCCGCCGAAGCTGTTGAAGTTCTTGAAGCTGACTGGCTGGTAGACGGTCCACCAGACCTGGCTCCCCTGCTTGTGCTCGGCGGGCGGGGTGATCTGGACACCGCCGAATCCCTTGGGACCGAGCACTGTCTCGCACTCATTGGCGATGTCGTTGAACTTCCATTGGAACAGGTGGACCATGACCCCTTCGGCGGCGGCTGTGTGGCTGAATGAGCCCAGCACCGCGGCGAGCACGGCGGTTCGAAACACTGTGTTGTGCATGACGATTTTCCCTTCGATCTTGTTATTGACGTCTCACTGTCATCATGTCGAACGGACCACAAACAACCTCGTTCGGCTCTGTAGCATTCATGAAATCGAGGAGATTGAAAATCGTACAGCCGGGATTAGTTAAGAAGTGTGAATGAAAATGCTTTCATGGCGGCGAGGCAAAAGAGGGAGGAGGCGTCACGCCGTTGAGGGGGATAAACCGGTGCGGCCGCCAGTAAGAGGTGGTCTTGCGGCCGGGCCGGCGGGACAGGAAGACGGGCACAGTGGTGCCCGTCTGCTTCAGGAATGGGGTTCCTGCTGGTGCTGAGACACACTGCGCCGGCGGCGGGGCAGCATGCGGGTCACCAGGTTGCTGCGCTGACGCCAGGAGGTGTAGGCGATGGCGCACAGGTGCAGGGCTATCATGGCCTGCAGCGCCCAGGTACACCATTCGTGCCAGTCGTCTGCCCCCAGCTCGAAGCCGGCCTCTGTGTTCTGGAACCAGCCGCTGCCGGCGGTCGCCAGCACCAGCAGCCAGAGTGCCCAGACCGCCAGCTTGCCGCTGCCGTGATGGCCGGGCGCCGCGGGGGCGCGCTCGCGCAGCGCCACCGCCTGCTGGCGGAAATCGTCCCGGCTCGGGATCAGGGCGCTCAGGCGGGCATGGCCCCGTGCCAGGGTGAGCCCCCACAGCAGGCGCAAGCCGATCAGGGCCATGGCGCCATAGCCTAGCCACTCATGCCACTCCTCGCCCGCTTCGTTGAGCCAGAGGTTGCCGATGCAGACCGCTGCCACACCCCAGTGGGTGAGGCGGACCAGACCATCCCAGTGGAAGGGATCAGCCTTTCTGCTTGGCATATTGGTGGTACTCCTTCTTCAGGTCGTTGACCTTGGCCAGGTGGGCCTGGGCCTTCTCCTGATCACCGGCCTGCAGGGCCGCCAGGCTGGCATCCAGCTCGCTCTGCACCTTGTTCATGCCCTCGAGGAACTTCTCCTTCTTGGCAGCCGGCATGTTTCTCTCCTTGGCCACATCGAGCTGAGCCTTCATCTCCTTGATGTGTTTCTCCATGGTGGCCGCATCATCTGCCTTGACGGCCTGCTTGTAGTTGAAGCCGATCTTCTTCATCGGCTGCTCCAGATCGCCGGCCATGGCGGGCAGGGTCATCAGGCCAAACATCAGGGGCAGCAGCAGGGGACGCACAGTTTTCAACATGGGATTTCCTTATGAGACGACGAGATTGCAGGTTCTTATGGCACTCATTTGAGTGCGGTATCATACAGCATGATGCCATGAAAGCGGGGCAATTGTATGGGGAAAGTGCGACCAATTGTGACGAAATGTGTGCATTGTGCTGTACATATGTAGTCAGAAGGGGATGAGCCGGGAGCGGAAACAGGCGGCAACCCGGGGCCGTGGACCCGAGGCGGCGAGCGATGCCAAGGGGATGGATGCCGCCTTGTCACCCCATGCAGGGCTTCGGAGGAAGTCTGAAACCTGCAGGCTGTCCCCGGTGGTCCAGGCAGCAAAAAGGGCCCGCAGGCCCTTGTGTTCGATGGGGGAGGCGGCCTTTATTTGGCCTGCTCGCGCTCGATGGCGCGCCAGCCGATGTCCTTGCGGTAGAAGACACCGTCCCACTGGATGCGACCCGCCAGCTGGTAGGCGCGTTGCTGCGCCTCGGCGACGGTGTGACCCAGCGCGGTGGCGCACAGCACGCGGCCACCGGCGGTGACTATGGTGTCTCCCGCCAGCTGGGAGCCGGCATGGAATACCTTCTCGCCGCTCGCCTCTTCCACCGGCAGGCCGCTGATGGGCTTGCCCTGCTGGTAGTCACCGGGGTAACCGCCCGCCGCCAGCACCACGCCGATGGCGACGCGGGGATCATAGATGGCTTCGACCTGATCCAGCTTGCCGGCACAGGCGGCCAGGCAGAGCTCCACCAGATCGGAGCGCATGCGCAGCATAATGGGCTGGGTCTCGGGGTCGCCGAAGCGGCAGTTGAACTCGATCACCTTGGGGTTGCCTTCGGCATCGATCATCAGGCCGGCGTAGAGGAAACCGGTGTAGACGTTGCCCTCGGCCGCCATGCCGCGCACCGTCGGCATGATCACCTGCTCCATCACTTTTTGATGCACCGCATCTGTCACCACGGGTGCCGGGGAGTAGGCCCCCATGCCGCCGGTGTTGAGGCCGGTGTCGCCGTCGCCCACCCGCTTGTGATCCTGGCTGGTGGCCATGGGCAGCACGTGCTCGCCGTCCACCATGACGATGAAGCTCGCCTCTTCCCCGTCCAGGAACTCCTCGATCACCACACGGGCACCGGCGTCGCCGAAGGCGTTGCCGGAGAGCATGTCGCGCACTGCCGCTTCCGCCTCTTCGAGGGTCATGGCGACGATGACGCCCTTGCCTGCCGCCAGACCGTCAGCCTTGATGACGATGGGGGCACCCTTCTCGCGCAGGTAGGCCAGCGCCGGCTCCACCTCGGTGAAGTTCTGGTACTCGGCGGTGGGGATGGCGTGGCGCGCCAGGAAGTCCTTGGCGAAGGCCTTGGAGCCCTCCAGCTGTGCGGCGGCGGCGGTCGGGCCGAAGATGGCGAGCCCTTCGGCACGGAAGGCATCCACCACCCCTTTCACCAGGGGCGCTTCCGGCCCGACTATGGTGAGACCGATCTGCTGGGCCTTGGCGAAGGCCAGCAGGGCCTGGATGTCGGTCGCCTCGATGGCGACGTTCTCTATGCTGCCCTCGTGGGCGGTGCCGGCATTGCCGGGGGCGACGAACACCCGGGTCACCATGGGGGATTGCTTGGCCTTCCAGGCCAGGGCGTGCTCACGGCCGCCGTTGCCAATGATCAGTACTTTCATCGTATCGCTCGCTTCTATTTGTGATAACCGCCTGGGGCAGCGGTTGAAAATAGTCAGTTGAAAAGAGACAACAAAAGGGCCGCCAGTGGCGGCCCTGACTCATCAGTGACGGAAGTGGCGCATGTTGGTGAACACCATGCACATGCCGTGCTCGTTGGCGGCCTCGATCACCTCGTTGTCACGCATGGAGCCACCTGGCTGGATGACGCAGGAGATGCCCGCGGCAGCGGCGGCATCTATGCCGTCGCGGAACGGGAAGAAGGCGTCGGAGGCCATGACGGAGCCCGCGACGGTCAGCCCTTCATCCTCGGCCTTGATGCCGGCGATCTTGGCGGAGTAGACCCGGCTCATCTGGCCGGCGCCCACGCCTATGGTCTGGCCGTCTTTGGCGTAGACGATGGCGTTGGACTTGACGAACTTGGCGACCTTCCAGCAGAACAGCAGGTCCTTGAGTTCGGCCTCGGTGGGCTGACGCTGGCTGACCACGGTGAGATCCCCCAGGGTGACCATGCCGTGATCCCGCTCCTGCACCAGCAGGCCGCCGTTGACGCGCTTGAGGTCAAAGCCCTGGGCCGGGGCAGTCCACTGGCCGCACTCGAGCAGACGCACGTTCTGCTTGGCCGCCACCGCCTCGCGGGCCGCCTGGCTGATGCTGGGGGCGATGATCACCTCGACGAACTGGCGGGCGACGATGGCCGCCGCGGTGGCACCATCCAGCTCGCGGTTGAAGGCGATGATGCCGCCAAAGGCGGAGGTGGGGTCGGTCTGGTAGGCGCGATCGTAGGCACCCAGCAGGTCGTCACCGATGGCAACGCCACAGGGGTTGGCGTGCTTGACGATGACGCAGGCCGGCTCGGCGAACTCCTTCACGCACTCCAGCGCCGCGTCTGTGTCGGCGATGTTGTTGTAGGAGAGCGCCTTGCCCTGCAGCTGGATGGCGCTTGCCACCGAGCCTGGTGCGGCCTGCTCTTCGGCGTAGAAGGCGGCAGCCTGGTGGCTGTTCTCGCCGTAGCGCATGTCCTGCTTCTTGATGAACTGGGCGTTGAAGGTGCGCGGGAAGCGGGACTCGGCGTCACCCTCCTTGTTGTCACCGTAGGAGGGGACCAGGGTGCCGAAGTAGTTGGCTATCATGCCGTCGTAGGCGGCGGTGTGCTCGAAGGCGGCGATGGCCAGATCGAAGCGGGTAGCCAGGGTCAGGCTGTTGCCGTTGCCATCCATCTCGGCGATCACCCGGCCGTAATCGGCCGCCTTGACGACTATGGTGACGTCCTTGTGGTTCTTGGCGGCGGAACGAACCATGGTCGGGCCGCCGATGTCGATGTTCTCGACGGCGTCTTCCAGGGGGCAACCAGGCTTGGCCACGGTGGCGGCGAAGGGATAGAGGTTGACGACGACCATGTCGATGGGGGAGATAGCGTGCTGGGCCATGATGGCGTCATCCCGGTCGCGGCGGCCGAGGATGCCACCGTGCACCTTGGGGTGCAGGGTCTTGACCCGGCCGTCCATCATCTCGGGGAAGCCGGTGTAGTCGGAGACCTCGGTCACCGGCAGGCCCGCGTCGGCCAGCAGCTTGGCGGTTCCACCGGTGGAGAGCAGGGCCACGCCACGCTCGTTGAGTGCCTTGGCAAATTCCAGGATGCCAGTCTTGTCAGACACACTCAGCAGCGCACGGCGAATGGGTCGAGCTTGTTCCATCACACTATCGTCCTCAGCATAACGGGGACCGTTCCATGGGAGGCGAGGCTCAACACAGAGAGTCCCCAAATAAATGGAAGTGGGGGATTTCGCAAACCACTCTCGCCCGGCGAGCCGGGGGTTGGCAAAAGCGTTTTAGGAAATGCCCGCTTGACGCGACGCTCTCTTGTGGGCGCGTATTCTACACAAAAAATGTGAGCTGTGGTGGATTTTTTAAAGAGACAAAGCCTTGTGTGGTGCGGTGTTAAACGTTTTCTGGTGATTTTTTGTGAAACGTTTGTCTTTTCAGTGTTTTGAGGGCCAAGGGGCGGGATCGCCGGGGTTGTCTACTGCTTTCCTGCCTTTGGCTGGCAATCGCCGGGCAAAGGGGCGATAGTGGAAACCGGTTTATATTGAGTACCATTTTGGGCGCTATGCCATGTCGGGGAGAGGGTTATGTATCGGATCGGGGAACTGGCCAAGGCGTGCGGGGTGAAGGCGGACACCCTGCGCTTTTACGAGAAGAACGGGCTCATCTCGCCGGGGATCCGCAACGAGTCTGGCTACCGCCTCTATGGGGAGCAGGACAGGCGGCGGCTGGAGTTCATCATCCGCGCCAAGTCGGTGGGTTTCTCCCTGGCGGACATAGGGGAGCTGCTCGCCCTCGACACCAACAAGGCGCGGGTGACCTGCCAGGAGGTAAAAGCGGTGGCCGACACCAAGCTTGAACAGGTAGAGCAGAAGATCCTGGAGCTGACCCGCTTTCGGGAGAACCTGAAGGCGCTCTCCGACATCTGCTGCGGTGGCCCCCGCTCGGCGGAGCACTGTGCCATCCTGGAGACCCTGGAGTCCGGCGCCCCCTCCCGTCACGAGCATCACGACCATGAGCACTGAGTGCCATCGTCCCCGGGTCTCTGCCTTCCTCGCCCTCTCCCTCGACGGCTTTATCGCGGGGGAGGGCGGGGATCTTGACTGGCTCGCCCCCTATGGCGGCGACTCCCAGGAGGAGACCGGCTACAGCGCCCTGATGGCCAGCGCCGATCTGCTGCTGATGGGGCGCACCAGCTATGAAACCGTGCTCGGCTTTCCCGAGTGGCCCTATGGCGACAAGCCTGTGACTGTGCTGACCCACAGGCCCGCCACGCTCCGTGCCCATGTCTCTTTCCGGCAGGGGGCGCTGGCGCAGGTGCTGAACGAGCTGGGGCAGCAGGGAGCGCGTCACATCTATCTGGACGGTGGCGAGGTCGTGAGGCAGGGCCTGCAGGCCGCGCTGGTGGACGAGCTGACCCTGTTCTGGGTGCCGGTCACCCTGGGGGCCGGCGTTTCCCTGTGGACGCAAGCCCTGCCCGGGCGCCTGGTGCCTGTGTCCAGCACCGTGCTGCCAAGCGGCCTGGTGCGGGTCGTCTATCACCCGGCCTGAGCCGCCCGCCTGAGCCCTTGCAGGCGGGCGGCAAGAGACGCACAATCGGTGCGTTTTTTCGCCGTCCTGAGCTGCCTCCTTGGCCCCTCGTTCGGCAAAGTGCCATTCATTACCATCACCGCAAAGGAGCCAGCATGGCCAAGAAGAAGGTGGCCCTCGCCACCACTGAACCCGTCCACGATCATCAGCGCGGCATCATCCAGGACAATCACCTCAAGGCACTGGTGACCTCCCCCCTGTTTCAGGCCAGGGTCGAGCCAAGCAAGAAGGGCAAGGGGAGCTACCAGCGCAAGGCCAAGCACGGCAAGCGGTGGGAGCCCGGTCAACAGCAGATGATGCACGTCTGCTGCTGAGCGGGTTTCTGCTTTGGAACCTGTCCACGATCTTGCTGCGAGGCCGTGATCAAGGCTCATGTGCTGCTCGGAATCCTCATGTGTACTTACACACTCCGGTTCCTGCGCTGCTCTTCACCTTGCTGACAGCCTCTCGCGACAGACCGTGAACAGGTTCCTGGAACCAAAACAAGCGGGGCGCTCATGGCGCCCCGCTTGTGTTCCATCTGGTTAAAGGCGGTTACCTCATTCGTCCATAAAGAGCTCGAGCAGCACGTTCAGGTAGCGATGGCCGAGGGAGGTCAGCTGCCAGTACTCTCCCTGGTCTTCGATAAGCTCCTTGGTCTGGGCAACAGCGAGCATGGTCTCCACCCGCTCCAGCGGCAGCCCGGTATAGGCCTCGAACTCCGCCTTGGGAGCCGGTTCAAACAATCTGAACCGGTTCATAAAGTACTCCAGCGGCAGATCGTCCGCGCTCACCTGCCATTGGCTGTCCAGATAGGGGCGGGCAGGGTCCAGATACCCCTTGGGGTGCTTCACCTTGGCGGTGCGCAGGATCTGCTGGTTTGCGAGATCCGTCACCTTGCCGTGGGCGCCGCAGCCTATGCCCAGATAGTCGCCAAAGCGCCAGTAGTTGAGGTTGTGGCGGCACTGATAGCCCGCCTTGGCGTAGGCCGAGATCTCGTACTGCTGATAACCCTGGGCGGTGAGCATGGCGTGGCCCTGCTCGTAGATGTCCCACAGGGTGTCGTCCTCCGGCAGCCTGGGGGGCTTGGAGGCGAACGCCGTGTTCGGCTCTATGGTGAGCTGATACCAGGAGAGGTGCGGCGGTGCGCAGTCGATGGCCTGCTGCAGATCATAGAGGGCGTCCTCCAGGCTCTGATCCGGCAGGCCGTGCATCAGATCTAGGTTGAAGGTGGGAAGCGATATGGCATGGGCCAGCTCGGCGGCCTTGCGCGCCTCTTCCGGGCCGTGGATGCGGCCGAGGCGGGTCAATTTTTCCTGCTGGAAGCTCTGCACCCCGATGGAGATGCGGTTGATACCGGCCCGCTGGAAGCCGGCGAACTTGTCTGCCTCCACCGTGCCCGGGTTGGCCTCCATGGTGATCTCGCAGTCCGGAGTCAGGGCAATGCGCCCACGCACCCCGTCCAGCAGCGCCTGCATGGCCTCCACGGAGAGCAGACTCGGCGTACCACCGCCGATGAAGATGGAGGAGAGCGGGCGCCCCTGGGCCCAGTGCAGATCCTGATCCAGATCCTCCAGCAGGGCGGCCACGTACTCGAGGTGGGGCAGCTCCCCCTTCTGGGCGTGAGAGTTGAAGTCGCAGTAGGGGCACTTCTGGACGCACCAGGGCACATGGATATAGAGGGAGAGGGGCGGCAGTTGCAGCATGGTGTTTCCAGTATTCAAAAAATCAAAATGGGGGCCGGTCGGGTGGCCCCCATTGTAGATGAAATGCGTGCCGGCGTATCCCGGCGCCCGGTCGGGTCTCAGTGCGCCGCGGCCAGCGCTGCCTTGAGCTTGGCCAGGGCCTGGCCGCGATGGCTGAGCTGGTTCTTGAGCTCCGCCGGCATCTGGGCCGAGGTGCAGTCGTGATCCGGCACGAAGAACACGGGATCATAGCCAAAGCCGTGCTGACCGCGGGGCTCGTCGATGATCATCCCCTCCCAGCTCGCCTGGCAGATGATGGGGGTGGGATCGTCGGCGTGGCGCATATAGACCAGCACGCACCAGAAGCGGGCGCTCTTGAGGTAGTCGGGGGCGCCTTGCAGCTCGGCCAGCAGCTTGTCGATGTTCTCCTTGTCGCTGGCACCGGCGCCGGCAAAGCGGGCGGAGTAGACGCCGGGGCGACCGTGCAGCAGGTCCACTTCGAGGCCTGAGTCGTCGGCGACGGCGGGCAGGCCTGTGATGCGGGCGGCGTGGCGTGCCTTGATGATGGCATTCTCGACGAAGGTGGTGCCGGTCTCGTCGGCATCGGAGACCGCAAACTCGCTCTGTGGGATCACCTGGATCTTCATATCGGCCAGCATGGCGGCCAATTCCTTCACCTTTTTCTGGTTCCCTGTTGCCAGGACAAGCTTGTTCATCACGCACCTCCGCAAAAATAATCTGCGCATTCTATGCGGGGCAGGGGTTTAGTAAAAGCGCCAATTGCCTGCAATCCGGCACCGGATGTGGGTCGTCGCGGCAGTGCAGAGGAGTGGATAAAATACATGTTTCCAAGGAGGAATAACCGAAGTGATTAAATACCATTTCAATTCATTACTCTGAGTCAGTAGACTCGCGCACCAATCGATTTTCCCCCTAGGGCTTGAGGTGACTGATGCCATTGATTCTTCTGCTTGTACTCCTGGTGCTGTTCAGCCCGCTGGCCATCGACATCTATCTGCCCGCCATCCCGCAGATGGCCGAGCAGCTGGGGGCCGAAGTGACCCTGATGCAGGGCACCATCACCTGGTTCCTGTTCAGCATGGGGCTGGGTCAGCTGCTGGTGGGGCCGCTCGCCGATCGCTACGGGCGCAAGCCCATCGCCCTTGGCGGCGTGCTGCTCTATGGTCTGAGCGCCCTGGCCGCCGGTTTTGCGGCGAGCCTCGGCGAGCTGATGCTGGCGCGGGTGCTGCAAGGCTTCGGTGCCTGTGCCACCTCGGTCGCCGCCTTCTCCGTGGTGCGTGACAGCTATGGCCCCAAGAAGAGCGGTCAGATGATCTCCTACCTGAACGGCGCCATCTGCTTCATTCCGGCGCTGGCGCCCCTGCTAGGTGGCTGGCTCACCGCCAAGGCGGGCTGGTCGGCCAACTTCTGGTTTATGGCCGGGTATGCCGTTGTGGTCGGTAGCTGGCTGCTGTGGCGCATGCCGGAGACCCGCCCGGAGGAGACCAGCAGCAGCGGCCCGCTCATCAGCTGGTCCCGCTACAGCCCTGTGCTGCGCTCCCCGAGCTTCCTGTTCAACGCGGGGCTCTGCATGCTGGCGATGGCGGTGATCCTGGCCTATGTCACGGCGGCGCCGGTACAGCTGATGGTGAAGCTGGGTCTGGACATGAACGGGTTCAGCTACTGGTTCACCGCCAACGCGGCGCTCAACATCCTGGCCTGCTTCCTGGCACCGCGCTTCATCGCCAGGGTGGGACCGAGACGCACCCTGCGCATCGGCCTGCTGGTGCTGCTGCTGTCGGCCATCCTGCTGACGCTGACCATGCACCTGGCTCATCCGCTGGCGATGATGGGGCCGGTATTCCTCTCCAGCATCGGCTTCGCCATGATACTGGGTGCAGCAGCAGGCATGGCGCTGGCTCCCTTCGGCCACTGCGCCGGGACCGCCGCCGCCCTGCTCGGCCTGTTCCAGATGAGCGGCTCCGGCGCCCTGGTGGGGATCACCGGTTGGTTGATGCCGGATCCCCTGAGCCAGCTGGCCCTGCACATGTGGCTGCTGCTGCCCCCCTTGCTGATGCTGATGACGCGGCAGGGTCGTCGCCTCTGCCTGCAGTCTTGATGCGCGGGGCAGAGCCCCGACGTCGATGGATAACGTCGCTTGCACAGGCCATAAATCCTGTGCTCTGATGAACGAAACGGGGGCTTAAGGCCCCCTTCTTTTTTGGGCGCAGCGTCGCCAGGTGCCTATCATATTGGACAGTTCAGCGGAGAATCCCATGAGTCAGACAATCAACGCCGCCCTGGTGGGTTACGGCTTTGCAGGACAGACCTTCCACGCCCCCTTCCTGACCAGCACCCCGGGGCTTGCCCTGCGCCGGGTGGTGAGCCGTGATGCCGCCAAGGTGCAGGCCGAGCTGCCGGGCTGCCAGGTCGGCACCCTGGACGAGGTGCTGGCCGACAGCACGGTCGATCTGGTGGTGATAGCGACCCCGAACGATACCCATGCCCCCATCGCCCGTCAGGCTCTGCTGGCGGGCAAGCACGTGGTGATCGACAAGCCGTTCGCGCTGGATCTGGCCGAAGCCGAGGCGCTCGTCGAGCTGGCCGAGAAGCAGCAGCGGCTGCTCAGCATCTTCCACAACCGGCGCTGGGACGGGGACTTCCTCACGGTGCGCCGTCTGCTGGCCGAGGGGGCGCTGGGGCAAGTTGCCCAGTTCGAATCTCATTTTGATCGCTACCGCCCCGAGGTGCGTCAGCGCTGGCGCGAGGCGGGCGGCCCGGGTTCCGGACTCTGGTTCGATCTCGGTCCCCACATCCTGGATCAGGCGTTGCAGTTGTTCGGCCAGCCTGACTGGATCCAGGCGGATTTGGCCGCCCAGCGCCCCGGCGCCCTGAGCGATGACTACTTCCACGTGGTGCTGGGTTACGGCGAGATGCGGGTCATTCTGCACGGCAGCTGCCTGGTCTCTGCCACCATGCCGCGTTTCGTCATCCACGGCAGCGAAGGATCCTTCATCAAGTTCGGCATGGATGTGCAGGAGGAGCAGCTCAAGCTCGGCCTGCGCCCGCCTGCGGCGAACTGGGGCCAGGATCCCGAACCCGGTCAGCTCAGCCGCATGGTGGAGGGGCAATCCTCGGTGCAGGCGGTGAGCGGGGAGGCTGGTGATTACGGCGCCTACTACCGCGGTGTCTGCGCCGCCATCAGGGGGGAGGCCGGCAACCCAGTGCCCGCGGTGGAGGCCCTGGCGGTGATGGCACTGCTGGATCTGGCCAGAGAGAGCGACAGCCAGGGGCGGCGGCTGAGCTGTCAGAAGCTGTCTGACTGAGGGCACGTTCACGATACCGATGACGGCTGCCGAAATGGCAATGATTGACTGACAATCGTTCTCTTGTTGGTTTTTAATCGTGCAGTTTCGCGTCAATAAAGGCGTATTGTATTAACATTTGTCGTTGCAGTAGTTCTTTTTATCCAGCCAACGAGAAAATATCATTGTGATACGCGTTTTCATTGGTCGCATATGGGGATATATTTCGCGCGCCTCCCGACTCCCGGTGGCTCGCTGTTTTACCGGGGGCGAAGACGCACAGTGATGGTTTTTGACACCATCTCTCCATCTTTTTTTGAGGGTATGCACATGAACAAAGTACTGGTAGCCGGTATCCTGGGTCTGATGTTGACCGCCTGTGGTCAGAAAGAAGAAGCCGCCGCTCCGGCCGCTACTCCGGCCGCCGACGTTGCTGCAACTGTTAGCGAAGCTGCCTCTACCGTAGAGAAGGCCGCTTCCGAAGCCTCTGCTACCGTCGAGAAGGCTGCTGCTGACGTGGCCACCAAGGCAGAAGCTGCTGTGAGCGATGCCAAGGCCAACTAAGCCTGCACCTCATAAAAAAAACGGGCCCGGCGGTAACGCCGGGCCCGTTTTTTTTTATGGCCACTGCGGGCAACGGCTCCCCGCTCAGGGCAGCGGCTCCACCAGCAGGATATGGGAGTCATATCCCGTCACCCGGACTCTGCTGCCCGCCGCCAGCGGCTGGTTGCAGCGCACCGTCCAGACGGTGTCATCCAGGTGCACCCGGCTCATCCCCTGGCTCACCTCATCGAGCAGGGTCAGCTCCCGTCCCAGATAGCTCTGCATCCGCTCGTTGATGGGGGCGGCCGCATCCCGGCTCGAGCGGTCGCGCTTGTGCTGCCAGCGCCACCAGGCCCAGGTGGTCACCAGGGACTGCGCCGCGAACAGCAGCAGCTGTGCCTGCCAGCCGAAGGGCCAGATCAGCAGCAAGATCCCCACCTCCAGGGCGGCGATGCCGGTCCAGAGCAGGAAGCCCACCGATCCCAGCACCTCGATGGCCAGCAGCACGAAGCCGAGCCCCAGCCAGTGCCAGTGGGTCAGCCCCTCGAACAGGGCTGTCATGACTTGCCGACCTTGCCATCTTTATTGAACAGCTCGGCCATGCCGGCCACCGAACCTATCAGGCTGCCCGCCTCCAGCGGCATCATGATGATCTTGCTATTGGGCCCTTCGCCGATGCGGGCCAGGGCCTCGGTGTATTTCTGGGCCACGAAATAGTTGATGGCCTGCATATCCCCCTCGGCGATGGCCTGGGAGACCATGTGGGTCGCCTTGGCTTCCGCCTCGGCGGCACGCTCTCGCGCCTCGGCGGCGAGGAAGGCGGCCTGGCGTTCCCCCTCGGCTTTGAGGATCTGGGACTGCTTCTCCCCTTCCGCTTTCAGGATCTTGGACTGGCGCACCCCTTCGGCCTCCAGCACCTCGGCCCGCTTCTGGCGCTCGGCCTTCATCTGGGCGTTCATCGCCTCCACCAGGGCGAGCGGCGGGCGCACATCCTTGATCTCGATCCGGGTCACCTTGATGCCCCAGGGGGCGGTGGCGGCATCCATGGTGCGCAGCAGCTTCTCGTTGATGGTGTCGCGCTGGGAGAGCATCTCGTCCAGCTCCATGGCGCCGAGCACTGTCCGCATATTGGTCATCGTCAGATTTCTGATGGCGCTGGTGAGATCGTTGACCTCATAGGCCCCTTTGCGGGCATCCACCACCTGCACGAAGCTGATGGCGTCTATGGTGACGTTGGCGTTGTCCCGGGAGATCACCTCCTGGGCCGGGATGTCCAGCACCTGCTCCATCATGATGATCTTGTGGCCGACTCTGTCCACATAGGGGATCAGCAGGTTGAGGCCCGGGGTCAGGGTGCGGGTGTAGCGGCCGAAGCGCTCCACGGTCCAGTTGAAACCCTGTGGCACTATCTTGATGCCCGCACTCAGGGTGGCCAGCACCAGGAACACGAAGATCCCCAGCACAATCAATGACTCATTCATGGTAAAGCTCCTTATGAAACACTTTCACTAGCCTAGAGTCTGGTGCGAACCACCACAAGGACATTCGCTCCCCTTTGCCACCGCACGGCTTTACTAATTACTAAAACGCATTAAAGAGCATTTTTTATTATTTTGAGGGATAAGGACTCCTGCCTATAGTCGCCCAAGATGTCGTCGTATGCCGAGGAGTGGGCCCTGATGGATTATTTACCTATGTTTGCCAGGTTGGAAGGCCGCCCGGTATTGCTGGTGGGCGGGGGCGAGGTTGCCCTGCGCAAGGCGCGCCTGCTGCTGGCGGCAGGTGCCCGGCTGACCCTGGTCTCCCCCGAGCTCGAGCCCGACTTCCATGAGTTTGCCGGTCGCTTCACCCATGTGGCGGCGCGCTTCGACCCGGCCCATCTGGCCGGCCAGATCCTGGTGGTGGCGGCGACCGACAGCCTCGAGGTCAATGCCCTGGTCTACCAGAGCGCCAACCAGCTCGGGCTTTTTGTGAATGTGGTGGATGACCCCGAGCGCTCCAGCTTTATCTTCCCCTCCATCATCGATCGCAGCCCCATCATGGTGGCCGTCTCCAGCGGCGGCAAGGCGCCGGTGCTGGTGCGCCTGTTGCGCGAGCGGCTCGAGAGCCTGCTGCCCCGCCATCTGGGCGGACTGGCGGAGCTCTCCGGCCGGGTGCGCAGCCGGGCCAAGCGGGTGCTGGCCTCCCTCTCCGATCGCCGCCGCTTCTGGGAGCGCGCCTTCGCCTCCAACACCCTGGCCGGTCTGATAGAGAAAGCCGATTGGCAGGGGGCCGAGCAGTGGCTGAACGAGGGGCTGGACAAGGCCCAGACCGAAATGGGGGAAGTGGTGCTGGTAGGGGCGGGCCCCGGCGATCCGGGCCTACTGACCCTCAAGGCACTGCAACAAATTCAGCAAGCCGAAGTGGTGCTCTATGACCAGCTGGTCTCCCCGGAGATCCTGGATCTGGTGCGCCGGGACGCCACCCTGGTGTCGGTCGGCAAGAAGGCGGGGGCCCACAGCGTGCCCCAGGAAGAGACCAATCGCCTGCTGGTGGAATACGCCAGGGCGGGCAACCGGGTGGTGCGGCTCAAGGGGGGGGATCCCTTCATGTTCGGCCGTGGCGGCGAGGAGCTGGAAGTGCTGGCAGAGGAGGGCATCCCCTTCTCCGTGGTGCCCGGCATCACGGCCGCCGCCGGTGCCACCGCCTATGCGGGCATTCCGCTGACTCACCGTGACCATGCCCAGAGCGCCGTCTTCATCACGGGCCACTGCCAGAAGGAGGGCAAGGAGCCCGACTGGCAGCAGCTCGCTTCAACCAACCAGACCCTGGTCATCTACATGGGGCTGATGCGCTCCGAGCACATCCAGCAGCAACTGGTGAGCCATGGCCGAAGCGCCGCCACCCCCATCGCCATCATAGAGCGGGGCACCACGGCGCGGCAGCGGGTGCTGACCGGCACCCTCGACGATCTGGCGGAACTGGCCCAGCAGGCGGTGAGCCCGTCCCTCATCGTCATCGGCGAGGTGGTGGCCTTGCGCAAGCAGCTCGCCTGGTTTGGCGAGCAGGGTGGCGAGCGGGCCGAGACAGAGGCGAGCCGCCACGAACTCAAGCTGGTGAGCCTGGCCTGAAGGGCGAGACCCGAATCGATTTGACGGTGCGGCCAAGGCGGCACCGAACTGAACCAGAACCGCGCCCCGAGCAGGCGCGATAGCAATGAACCGAGGACCCAGACATGGACCGTGAAAGACTTACCCACTTGCAGCAGCTGGAAGCCGAGAGCATCCATATCATCCGCGAGGTGGCTGCCGAATTTGAAAACCCGGTGATGATGTATTCCATCGGCAAGGACTCCTCCGTCATGCTGCACCTGGCCCGCAAGGCCTTCTATCCGGGCAAGATCCCCTTCCCGCTGCTCCACGTGGACACCAACTGGAAGTTCAAGGAGATGATCAAGTTCCGGGACGAGACCGCCAAAAAATACGGGCTGGATCTCATCGTCCACAAGAACCCGGACGGCCTTGCCATGGACATCAACCCCTTCGTGCACGGCAGCGGCAAGCACACCGACATCATGAAGACAGAGGGGCTCAAGCAGGCGCTCAACAAATACGGCTTCGATGCGGCCTTCGGTGGCGCCCGCCGCGACGAGGAGAAGTCCCGTGCCAAGGAGCGGGTCTACTCCTTCCGTGACAAGTCCCACCGCTGGGATCCGAAGAACCAGCGCCCGGAGCTGTGGCGCGTCTACAACAGCCAGGTCAACAAGGGGGAGAGCATCCGGGTGTTCCCGCTCTCTAACTGGACCGAGCTCGACATCTGGCAATACATCTATCTCGAGAACATCGACATAGTGCCGCTCTACTTTGCCGCCCATCGCCCGGTGGTGGAGCGCAATGGCATCAAGATCATGGTGGATGACGAGCGCATGCCCATAGGCCCGGAAGACGAGGTGAAGCAGGAGCTGGTGCGCTTCCGCACCCTGGGCTGCTACCCGCTGACCGGGGCCATCGAATCCAATGCCACCACCTTGCCCGAGATCATCGAAGAGATGCTGCTCACCACCTCGAGCGAGCGGCAAGGGCGGCTCATCGACCACGATCAGGCCGGCTCCATGGAGCAGAAGAAGCGTCAGGGCTATTTCTAAAAAATGTTCTAAGGAATCGCATCATGAACAACCACATTCAGACCGCCATCAGCGAACAGGGCATTGAAGCCTACCTGCACGCCCAGCAACACAAGAGCCTGCTGCGCTTTCTCACCTGCGGCAGCGTGGACGACGGCAAGAGCACCCTCATCGGCCGCCTGCTGCACGACTCCCAGCAGATCTATGAAGATCAGTTGAAGGCGCTGGAATCCGACAGCCAGAAGCTCGGCACCACGGGCGAGAAGCTGGACCTGGCACTGCTGGTGGACGGCCTGCAGGCGGAGCGCGAGCAGGGCATCACCATAGACGTGGCCTACCGCTATTTCTCCACCGCGAAACGCAAGTTCATCATCTCGGATACCCCGGGCCACGAGCAGTACACCCGCAACATGGCCACCGGCGCCTCCACCTGCGATCTGGCCATCATATTGATCGACGCCCGCAAGGGGGTGCTGGATCAGACCCGTCGCCACAGCTTTATCGCGAGCCTCCTTGGCATCAAGCAGTTCGTGGTGGCGGTCAACAAGATGGATCTGGTGGAGTTCAGCCAGGAGGTGTTCGATCGCATCAGTGCCGAATACCGCGAGTTCGCCAGGAAGCTCAGCGTCGACACCATCCACATAGTGCCGGTCTCGGCCCTGGACGGTGACAATGTGGTGAACCAGAGCGACAAGCTGGCCTGGTACGAGGGCGAGACCCTGCTCTCATTGCTGGAGAGCGCCGAAGTGGAGCGCGAGCTGGAGCGCCATCCGGTGCGCCTGCCGGTGCAGTACGTGAACCGCCCCAACCTCGATTTTCGCGGCTTCGCAGGCACCCTCGCCTCCGGCATCCTGCGGGTCGGCGACAAGCTGGCGGTGCTGCCGTCCGGCAAGGAGAGCACAGTCACCCGCATCGTCACCTTCGACGGGGATCTGGAGTACGCCCTGCCGGGTCAGGCCATCACTGTCACCTTCGCGGACGAGATCGACATCAGCCGGGGCGACCTGCTGGTGGATGCGGCGAAAAAGCCCCAGGTGACCCAGAACGTGCTGGCTCACATCGTCTGGATGGGGGAAGAGTCCCTGCAACCGGGCCGGGTCTATGACGTCAAGCTGGCCACCAAGAAGAGCCGCGGCCAGGTGGAGGCCATTCGCCACCGCATCGAGATCAACAAGCTCGACGAGCTGGACGCCTCCGAGCTCAAGCTCAACGAGATCGGCCTGTGTGAATTCAGCCTGACCGACCCGGTGGCGTTCGACCCCTACAAGGAGATCCGCGATACCGGCAGCTTCATCCTGATCGACCGGCTGACCAACGTCACCGTGGGCGCGGGCATGATAGTGGAAGGCTTGGCCGCGAAAGTGGCTAAAGGGCAATACAGCGAGTTCGAAGTGGAGCTCAACGCCCTGGTGCGCAAGCACTTCCCCCACTGGCAGGCGCTGACCATCAGCAACGATTCCGGCAAGGAGTAAGCCCATGACCTGGCAACAATCCCTGGTGCTGGGTCTGCTGGCTGCCCTCGTCGCCCTGCTGATCCAGGGCAAACTCCGGCCGGCGCTGCTCTTCTCGGGCGCCGTGCTCATCACTTATCTGAGCGGCCTGGCGGACATCAACGCCGTGGTGGCGGGTTACACCAACAGCGCCCTGCTGACCCTGGTGTTGCTGCTGCTGGTCTCCTTGGCGGTGGAGAAGACCCGGGTCATGAGCTGGTTCGCCAACCTGGTGGGCACCGGCTCTTTCAACAAGGTGCTGGTGAAGGTGTGGTTCTCCACCGCCTTCCTGTCGGCCTTCGTCAACAACACCGCCGTGGTGGCCTCCATGCTGGGGGCGGTCAAGCGCAACCCCAACCATGCGCCCTCCCGGCTGCTGCTGCCCATGTGCTTCGCGGCGACCTTTGGCGGCGTGCTGACCCTGATCGGCACCTCCACCAACCTCATCGTCAACAGCTTCCTCATCAAGATGGGGGCGCCGCCGCTCGGCATGTTCGACTTCTTTATGGTGGGGGCGGGGACATTGCTGACCGGCCTGGTGGCCGTGTTGCTGTTTGCCCGTCACCTGCCGGAGCAGGACACAGAGATGAGCCGGGAATCCGGCTACTTTCTCGAGGCCAAGGTGGGCCCCGGCTCCCCCATGGCCGGTCGCAGCGTCAAGGAGAACGGCCTGCGCAGCCTGAAGAGCCTCTATCTCGCCGAGATCATTCGCGGCAACCAGGTGATCTGCCCGGTGCAGCCGGAACACGAGCTGCACGAAGGGGACATGCTGCTGTTTTGCGGCGACGTGGAGAGCGTCGGTGTGCTGCAGGAGCTCAAGGGGCTGGATCTCTACGGTCAGCACCGCCTCAACGGCCAGCATCTGGTGGAGGTGATCGTCAGCCACAGCTCGCGGCTGGTGGGGCAGACCATCAAGGATGCGGAGTTTCGCACCCACTTCGATGCGGTGGTGCTGGCGGTGCGCCGGGGCGAGACCCAGCTCACCGGCGGCCTCGGCCAGATTGAACTGCACGCGGGGGACACCCTGCTGCTGGCCCCCGGCCCCAAGTTTGCGGGCAACAAGTCTCTCTCCCGGGAGTTCGTGGTGGTGAGCGGACTGGAAGCCTCCACCCGGCTCGATGGCAAGCGCAGCGCCGCCGTGGTGCTGGGGTTTCTCGGGGTGCTGGCGCTGTCGGTGTTCGATCTGGTGCCGCTGTTCAAGGGGTTGTTGGTGATGTTGGTGGTGCTGCTCTTCTCCCGCATCCTGACCCTGGACGAGATCCGCCGCCGCTTTCCCCTCGACATCTGGCTGGTGGTGGGTGGGGCGCTGGCCATCGCCGATCAGCTGGAGAAGAGCGGGCTGGCCAGGTTGATTGCCGACTGGCTGATGGGGGAATTCAACGGCTCCAGCCCCATCATCGCCTTTATCGGCATCTACCTGTTTACCCTGGTGCTGACCGAGCTGATGAGCAACAACGCCGCCGCGGCCCTGGCCTTCCCCATGGGCTACCAGCTGGCGCTCAGCATGGACGTCTCCACCATGCCGTTCATCCTGGCGGTGCTGTTCGGGGCCAGCTCCAGCTTTATACTGCCCTACGGCTACCAGACCAACCTCATGGTCTATGCGGCGGGCAACTACAAGATGCCGGATTATCTCAAGCTGGCGGTGCCTGTCTCCCTGGCCTACAGCCTCGGAGTGATCGTCATGGTGCCCCTGCTGTTTCCGTTTTAAGGCGCAACCCTCTTCGTTTTGGGGCCCTGATGCCTCGCAAGGAGTTTGAATGAGCAATATCGTGTGGCATGCCCATGCCGTCGACAAAGAGAGCCGGGCCGAGCTTAAAGGGCAGAAGCCGCTAGTGATCTGGTTCACCGGGCTCTCCGGGGCGGGCAAGTCCACCCTGGCGGGTGCGCTGGAGCAGGCGCTGGCCGCCGAGGGCAAGCACACCTATCTGCTGGATGGGGACAATGTGCGCCACGGCCTGTGCGGGGATCTCGGCTTCGATGACGCCGCCCGCCAGGAGAATATCCGCCGGGTCGGGGAGGTGGCAAAACTCATGGTGGATGCGGGCCTGATCGTCCTCACCGCCTTTATCTCGCCGTTCCGTGCCGAGCGGGATCTGGTGCGTAGCCTCCTGGGGCCGGACGAATTTGTCGAGGTGTTTGTGGATGCGCCCCTTAGCGTGTGCGAAGAGCGCGACCCCAAGGGGCTTTACAAGAAGGCGCGAGCGGGGGAGATCCGCAATTTCACCGGCATCGACTCCGCCTACGAGGCCCCCGAACAGCCGGAAATCCATCTGCTGAACGCCGGTAAGCCGGTGGAAGCGCTGGTGGAAGAGCTGTTGACCGCCCTGCGGCAGCGGGGGTTAATCGATTGATGCCCATGTTATCCGCCGATCATTCATAGCAGAGGGGGCCTTGGCCCTCTTGTTTATTGCTTGCCGGCTATTTCCCTTGTCGTCAGCGGTTCTTTGCTTAAGCACATAAAAAGGTGGGTGTCATACTATCCTGTCACGCTCGCTTTACTTGTTATGTCTTTTTTCATTGCGAAACTCTTCCATTGGTCGTTTTCCACTAAGCTTGACTTATAAATTTTTAATGATTTGCAGCCAGGCATTGATTTTAGTGTTGCTTTAACATGTTCTACGACTTCAATCGGAAGCCAAGGACTTAAAATTATTCTGTTTATTGCAATCAACGGAACATTTAGTCTATATGTTTTTGCTGATGTTTTTTTAGAACCCCAAAATATCCTGAATTCCTTTTCATCTTGAAAAGCGTAGCGTTTGATAAAGGGAAGTTCATCCTCGTCTAATGGATCATCTCGCAATTGCTGAATAGTACAATACTCTACTGATTCAGCTCTTAGCTGTTTACATTTAGATACATACCCCTCCAATTTTTCTTTTGAAAATTCAATGCACACACCACTTGACCCAGAAGAAAATACTTTCCAGTGGTGGTATGTTTCGGGTGCTTCAGTTAGACATAATGCAGCGAACCCTTGCAATAACTTTCTTGTGGCATACTGCTCAATATAATACGAGTCATTTCTGTCATCCCATAATTTTGGATTCAGTAACACCAGCTCCTTAGTCATTAAATAGTCAATGAGAAATGGAAGTTCCGTATATCTTCTAACGTTTTTTTTTAATCTCATACTATTCCTTTATCATGGAGGGTAAATCTGGGACATCCACTATTGGGACTGTAGCGTGGTGTGTTGTTTTGCTTGATGGGTTGCTAGTCGAGGAGTGTGCCATGACTATCGCTCGTTCACTCAAGTCGGCAATCTTCATTCGGAGTTCTTTGTTCTTTTTAGACCACCTTGGTATTCCTCAATATCGACTTTGATGCCAAGGATGAAGTTGGTTGAAAAAACACATTTCAAGCCAAAGTCACGAGATTTTCTCATCCCCGCCCCAAAGCCCTCAGTGCGGTTTTGATCACGGCAGCCACAGCCAGTCATACCAAGGCTCACTCAAATTTGTGGGTGTCACAAGAGTTCCTCATGCTCTGGGCAGCACTGCGGTCTCACAGCAATATTTTGTTAGATCGTGATAGTTAGAAGATTTCTCGTATATCAAATAATCTATTTCTCCTCGATTCATAAATTAAATATTCAAAGCTCTTCTGGGTTTCAGTGAAATTTAATAGTGGCATTATTTCTTGGTTGCAACGCTCAAGTTCGCACCAATAGGATGTTTTTGTTAACACAACATGCCTTCTACAAACAAATGGTCGCACATTGTATATGCTGCAACCGTTGTCCTTTAGGAAGGGGCAAGGTTTATTCTGCGTTATGTCATATGCAGAGAATGCTTTTCTCTTGATCTTTAAGGATTTCTCTATGTACTCCACTTCTAGCTCGGAAACTGATACTGGAATATGGCAACAATGAGAGCAACCTTTTTTGCAAGGTGTGAATTTATCTACATAAGCATAAATCTCATTCATTTCTGAGAACAAGGAAGATAACTTGTTTAAATAATTAGCTTTACTTTTTGAGATTCTAGCATATAAGCCTTCTTCTTTTTTAGACAGAGAAGAAGGAAACAGCCTAATCATTTTTTCACGATTCGAATTCGAGAATTCAACGGCCATTTTGGGATTCTTTTCATCGAGTTCACGATCCATAAAAGGTCCTACGTTGCTAAAACTCTAACTTTTACTTGTGGGGTTGTGAAGCAACCGCACACCAATTTTTGGTTATAGCTTTACTATATTTAATGCGTATTCAGTTTCGGATTCTTTGCATTTCATTATTTTCACGTGTGAAAATTTCGCATCAGACTTAACTGTTTTTAGTAGTTCATCTGTAAAGCATTGTGTTGCATTAGCACCGATTAATATTTCCATGACCGATTCTTGTGGATATTTAAAAAGATGAACTTTTGGGGGGTGACCATCCAGAACTCGGTCTCATCTTTAAGTACAGAACATATCCTCCATTCTTGCTCATACTCCCAAATATCGGACTTCAAAGAAAAAGATCTGTGCTATTTATTTGTCTTAAAGCCTTGGATGGACGTTTTTTTAATATAATTAACCTTTCTCAAATGATAAAACTCATCTTTTTCAGAGCGTTTCCTGTTAAAAAATGATGTGAGGAATCAAACCAATGCAGAAGCCCTATGTGAATCAGCATAATGAGACCACATCAAAGATTTTTCCTTTTTCAGTTAAGCTCAAAACACCAACAAGCTGATTGGAAACGTTAGTTAGTGTGCTTGATACATTTTTCGCTGCTACACTTGATTGACGTTTTATCCAGCCTTGGTTGTTATTAATCTGATCGCGAACCCATTTTTTTAAATCATGCCCAATTAGCATGGTTCTCAACTCAAGCGAGCTCATCGATTTTTGATTGAATCAGTTTATCAAAGTTTTTATCTATCTCATCTTGAACCTCATCAATAGACAATGTTGATTCTATTACCGGCTTAAACTCGAAAGGATCATTAAAAGCTATAGGTTGAGAGAATCTAATGCTTCTATTTTTAAGACATCAATTCTTTCAGGTGGCAGATATTTATATATAGGAGCATAATTGTCTCAAAAGTTAAAAAATCTTGTATTTTGGGCTAAAAAATCTTTGGCTGGGGCTGAACGAAAAATAGCTGCAAAATGTATCTGCAAGATTTTTCAAATCGACCCCATCCATCTTTATCCAGCTCTGGTTTATGTGATGATGCTTGTCCGTTGTGCTTCGCTTCGCTCTGCGCTAACCTACAACAACCACGTGACCGTCCCTGAGTTTCAGTCTTCAGCGCTTCAATCCAGTTGACACAGGGTTTATTGGTTTGGGTTGCTTCGCCTTAACCATATATTCATATCGCTGACGACCTCTTTGCGGGCTTTTACCGTTACTGTTTTTCAATCCGTGATCAAGTGATTCGTAATGCCGATATTCAATATTTATTTTACCGAGAGCCTTAAGACGCAGCATCATTTCATCTGTTTTTTGAGGTGATACCGAGATATCCATTCCTCCCTGAATGATCAGCAAAAAGAGGAGACTTTGCTTTTTAAGGATCAAGCTGATCGATGGAGAACATCTGCTGCCACCAATGATAGCCATGCCCGCTCATATCAAGCTCGAAGGGTTTGCTGAAGAACATGCTCGGCAAATCCTCTAAAGCCGTCGATCTCTTTCTCTCGCCGCTTCGGGATTGTTATGTTTTTTTACAGCGATATCTGTGAGATCATCGATAAACCAGCGACCACCGCCATTAAAGGCGATGGTGGCATCGATATAGTCAACATCTGCGGTAACCAGGTTGGCGATCACGGCACCTTCACCCAGAGATAAATCTCTTGTGCCCCTCTTTTCGAACGGGTATCGAGCACAGCCTTGATATCACGCTACCCGTTCAGGTTGTCCTTTTCAAGGTACTGAGCAGGGCAGTCCTTGCGTGCCGGATCGGTACTGTGTTTTAATTTACTATCAATGTTGTATTTTTCGATTAGTAAAACATCAGCTTCTAGGCCAGACATTCTTATAGTCGGTGAGTATAGAGTCTATTTTCAACACACTATTGCAATCAGAGCCTTGCAGGATCAACAGCAGTGTATCTGTGTCATAGGAATGTGGAACCAAATAATACGAGATAGGTGAGCCATCGTCTCTACTCGCTGTACGAGTCATGATATCTTTCGCGCTCACTGAGCATGTCAAAAAGGAGCAAGAGTAAAGATATTGCCCAGTTGCATTTTTCTTGACCTAATAGTGGTGAGGTAATGGTGAGTGTCCCAATAGCTACCGAAGTATTCATTTTCCGGAATGATATAAATAATACCAGTGACCGCATCTAATATATAACTCATCGCCTCCGATTTTTATCCGCAAAGCCTAACGTTTCAGTTATGGTGGAAGACCTTGTGCGTTTTTATGAAAAAATAATCAATTTAATTTTTTCGGAAGAAATTAGTTCCCGATAGGAATTGATTTTTTCATTTACATAAAGTGATTTAACATCGTTTTGATAACATACCTGACGTTGAACCAGAAGGAGCCTTCGCGAAAGAATTTGCCATTGATAAAAGCCATCTCGTCTTTTAATACGAGTTCATCCTCACCAATGAAGAGGCATGCCGCTCTCACCTGATAGCGTGATTTCCTCTCCGAAGATGATGACGTGGATGAGCTGGAAGAGGCATGTTCTCCAGTTGATGTAGTGACAGACATGTCGTCACATGCGATTATAAAAAGTAAAGAAAGCATAAGGGGTGAAAATATGTTTCATAATCTATTCCTAACGCCAGGCTTTGGGGCGGCTGAAGCGCAGTGTAAATCGCCCCAGCCTGGCTGCTGTTGACAATATCATCTTGCTATAAGCGATTAACCACCAAATTCACGGCTAATAATTTGTGTAGGGACAACATTCTCTGGTAAGTCATTCGACATTTTTTGAGCAAGTTCACCAGCCAAACCAAATGCGTTGTCAACAGGATCTACCTTCATTCCGCTTTCGACAGCCAACTCCAAAAATTTCTTGCCAATCTCATTGCACGCATCAACCCAGTTTTTGGGCAGCTCCCCCATGGTGAGCTTGGGCTGACAGACCAGTTGAAATGTATTCTTGCCTTCTTGTATTTGAAATGCCACCTCAACAAATTCACTTTTATATGGGTTGGCTAACGCACTTGAACTAAGTAAATAAATGGCTCCAATATATGATTTTTTCATGACACGTCCTTGTAATTTGTAACGCCCACCAAGGGGCTGATAGCATACGGCCGCTAAACTAAGCGGCAACAAAATAACCATTTCGGCCAATGGGGTTGGAAACGCCGCGCGATGACAGTCTCTCTTGAGGCGTTTGTTAGCTGAATTGCCCAAGATGTAATTCGAGCTGATTATGCAAACCCTGATTTTCCTGCTGAATCCAGTATTCAACTATTTTATTTCCGCTAACTCGATATACCGCGCTGCCTACTGTCGAGAGCGTTAAACCAGTGGGTTCATAACCCAGGATATTCCCTAGATGTCGACCTTCTTGACGCCAACGCACATATACTTTTTCACCTTGGGTTAAAAATTCTTCAATGAAAAGTTCATAATCGCCATAAGCCTCGAGAAACTCCTCTACATGTAGACGATAATTTTCCGGGGTTCGATCTATTGCTTCCGAAACGCCAGACACAATTTGATGGGCTACGACAACCGGGGCTAGATATTGAACGGCCAACTCTGGTTTTTTCCCTGACCGAACGTGCTCGATAAAACCTCTTACCACTTCTTCCACTGACATAAACGCTTCCCTCCATATGACACTGCTCCGCCCTGATAACCGCCATAAACAAGCCAATGTTAAATCAGCCTATTGCCAGCCAGGCTTGGGGGAGGCATTTGTTTGACTTCTTCTTTATCGCGACACTATTGCAACTGGATAAAAAACAGCCATGGGGCCAGTCATGGAAAGCATCGGCATGGCTACCGCCCCTGAATTCCAGCCTCCAGCTTGCTGCGCTTTCCCTGCGATATGGCTCTGGTCTGGCTCATGGCTGACTCCGACAAGAGGCGATCCTGATGGCTATGTTACCGAACGGAGCCGGTGAGGGAAGGGGGACAGGGTAATTTCTCGGGCAAGATCAATAAATTGAGTGGCCATGGGGTTGTGGTCTGGAGTGGATGGTGGATGAGAAGGATCTCCAGGCGCTGCTCTTTTTCACGCTCAACGCTCACGGCGTATGGGGGCGGGAGTGAACCAGGATTCAGCTCTGCTGAGCAGCCATGCTGCGTCGCCGATATGGTCGCACGGCAAGGCAAGCTGGTGGCTGCGCGGGCGGATGGGCCGCTCGATGCATTGCGGGTCGGGGCCTTATCTCGGGACCTCATAATGTCGATGGGCCCCGTCTTGTGAGAGACGGGGCCCATGTTTTTTTGTATTAGCGCACGGTCTTTGGGTCTGGTTTGCTCCGTGAAGGCTCAGCGGGCCAGCAGGGGCTGGCCGCTGGTCAGGGTCGCACTGGTTGGCTGGGCGGCGGGATGCTGCTGGAACTGGCGCACCAGCCGCTCCAGTTCGCCGAGTTGGCGCACCAGCTGAATGATGCCCTGCACGGCGTGGCGGCTGCCCTGGCTGGAGTCGTCGGCCAGGGTCTTGATGCTGAGCACGCTGCGGTCGATGTCGGCGGTGACCTGGGACTGCTCCTGCACCGCCTGGGCTATCTGGCTGCTGCCGGAGGCCACCTGCAGCAGGCGATCGCTTATCTGTTGCAGCACGTCCCCGGTGGCGGCGGCCTTGAGTCGGCAGATGGCGGAGCGCTGCTCTCCCTTCTCCATCGCCTGTTCCGCATCCCCGGCGCTGCCCTGCAGCAGGGTGATCATCTTCTGGATCTCGCCGGTGGACGATTGGGTCTTGATGGCCAGGGTGCGGATCTCGTCCGCCACCACAGAGAAGCCGCGACCCGCCTCGCCGGCCCGGGCGGCCTCGATGGCGGCGTTGAGGGCCAGCAGGTTGGTCTGGTTGGCGATGTTGTTGATGACGTCCAGGATGCCGTCGATGGCCCGGCACTGGGTGGCGAGGGTGGTGATCACCCCCTTGGAGGCGATCAGCTCGCTGTGCATCCCCCCCACCTCGACCAGTGTCTCCTGCACGCTGCGGTTGCCCTCCCTGAACAGATCGGCGGTCTCATCGAGCCGATCGGAGGCGGCGGTCGAGCTGTGGGAGACCTCGCGGATGGACTCCGCCATCTGGGTGATGGCGGTCGCCACCTGGTTGGTCTGGGCCTGCTGTTGCTGCAGGTTGTCGGTGATGGTCTCGGCGTTGTGCAGATCCGTCTGGGCGGATGACAGGATCTGCTGGCAGGTCTGCTGGGTGCGGGCCAGCACCGCATTGAACTCGGCCTGGTTCATCTGCATGGCGAGCTCGACGGCGGCCAGGCGATCGACCCGGCCGGTGTAGAGCAACTGCATCAAGGGGTTGTCGAAGCGGTCGCGGGCCAGGGTATCCAGCCGCGCGAGGCGGCGAGAGAGGGTCTGGTTGATGGCGAGTGCCAGCATCAGGGAGAGGGCGCCGAGGAGAAGGGGCCAGTCAGTGCCGTGCTGATAGCCCAGAGCCACCAGGGCCGCCAGGCAAGGCAGCAGGCAGAGAGTGAGCGCAAGGGTGTGGGAGAAGGGGGGAAGGCGCAGGGCCCGCGGGGTCTTGCCGCTGCGAATCTCCTCATAGACTCGCTCCGCCCGCTGCTTGACTGCGTCATCCGGCGCCGTGCGCACCGACTGGTACTCCACCACCTTGCCGCTCGCATCCTGGATGGGGGTCACGAAGGCGCTGACCCAGTAGTGATCCCCGTTCTTGCAGCGGTTCTTGACCGGGCCCATCCAGCTCTTGCCTTCCCGCAGATGGCGCCACATGTCGGCGAAGGCCTGGGGCGGCATGCCGGGGTGGCGGACCAGATTGTGGGGCGCGCCCTGCAGCTCCTCCAGGGTGAAGCCGGCGATCTGGCAGAACTCGTCGTTGGCATAGGTGATGCGGCTCTCCAGATCCGTGGTGGAGATGAGGTTCTGGTGCACTGGATAGAGGCGCTCACGCTGGGTAACGGGTTGATTGACTCTCATGGCGGCGTCCGGCTGTGGAGGGGATGATGAGTCCCGACAATTTGGGACTAGTGGTCCCATTGCAAGCCGTGCACCAGAGTGTCAGAAGGCGCTTAAATTGTGTGCAGAATGCATCTTGTCTGCCCAAAACCCGGGAATCGACGAAAACGAGCCGGGCCTGTGTCTCCGCCTGCTGAATCGTTTCGCTTTTTGGGAGCCGTTTTGGCAACGGCGGGACGGGTTTCGCAATTTGGCAAGGCGGGGCCGGGGGGCCCCGCCGGGATCAGCTGGGGAGAGCGGGCTCGCCGGCCGGGGCCAGCATCAGGGTCTCTATCTGCAGGTTGGTCGAGAGTAGTGTCTTCAGGTCCTGCAGGTACTCCTCCAGGGGCGGCTCTTCCAGCAGCAGGGCAAGCTCGTTGCCGATGGGGGTGAGGCGGTAATAGAGCAGGGTGAGGTTGCTCTGGCGCTGGCGCAGGCGCCAGCGCTGATTGCCGAAGGCCAGCTCGACCCCGTCCGCAGGCAGGGGACCGGATTCCAATTCGCCGCGGTGCAGCAGGCCGAGATCGCACAGCAGCAGCAAGGCGCTGTAGGGGACCCGGTATTTGCCCAGCCCCATGCGGGTGACCTTGGCGCGGCTGAGCAGGCCAGCCCCCTTGTGCATGCCCAGCAGCAGACGCTGCTCGTCGCTGCCCTCGTAGTGACAGGAGAGGGCGCAGATGCGCTGGAACAGCTGGGCTTCGCGCTGGGTCATCTCCTTGAGGGTGTTGAGGGCCCGGATGGAGAAGCGGCCCGGGGTCGCCACCTCCAGGGCGAAGATCCGCCCCCACAGCTGCTGCATGGGCGCCATGCTGATGTCTTCGGCCAGTTGCAGGAAGCGGGTCAGCCAGTCGCTGTCCATCTCGCCGCCGGCCGCCGTCTCTTCACAGTGGCGGGCGGCCATCACCATGATGGCCTCCAGATTGCGCTGGCGGGCAGCCTGATCCGCCAGATGGCGGAAGGTGGCGCGCTGTTCGAAGGTGCTGTCGCTGTTGCGGGTCAGCATGCCGTCTATGCCACGGCTGCGGGCCAGGCGCAGGGTCTGCTCCTGGCTGCTCAGGATGGCACTCTCTTTCTTGGGGGGCAGGTCGGCCATGCTGGCTCCGTGATCGCAGGGTCTGGTGTTGAATGTTACTCCAACCGGGCCCATGAACAATCCCTCAGGCGGGGACGGCGTCACCGGGCCCAGGATAAAAAAATGGCCTCCCGCAGGAGGCCATCGGCGTGGCTTACTCTTCGTAGACGCTGACCTCGACCGCATCCATGGAGTAGGAGGCGGTCGCCATCTCGTGGCTGGAGCTGACGGTGTGCATCTTGCCCTTGACCCAGATGGCGTCCCAGAGATCGTCCACCGGTGCCCCCTTGGGGTAGCTCACGTAGATCACCTGGTTGGTGGGGGGCGGCGGCACGTGGATGCAGGCGCCGAAGTAGGGCACCAGCAGGAAGGCGGTGATGGTCTTGGCATCCCCCTCTAGCGGCACCACGAAGCCGGGGATCCGCACCTCCTGGTTGTCCAGCTTCTTGTTCACCCCGCCCACCGGCTGCGGCACCGACATGGGATCTTCGTGATTGACCTGGGGCGGTGGCAGCAGCTTCTCCCCCTCCGGGATCAAGACGTCCCAGTCGATGGTCTTGTAATCGGCGGCCATGGCAGGCAGCACCAGCAGGCCGGCCAGCAGCGCCACTATCTTCCACTTCATCATCTGTCCTTCTTTCTTGGTCGTATGCGTCCGGGGTCAGACGCGGATGCTCATGCCGTCGCTCAGGCTGTAGCGGTAAGCGCGGGCGGCGGGGAGCAGGCCTATCACCATGCCCGCCAGCCAGACCAGCCCCAGCAGTTGCCACTCATAGGCGCTCGGCAGCCCCAGGCTCATTTGCAGGCCATAGTGGCTGAGCAGCCAGGGGGTGGCAAGCCCCTGGCCGAGATAGAGCGCGGCCACCCCGAGGGCGATGCCGAGGGTGGTCAGCGCCATCGCCTCCAGCGCCAGCAGCAGGAAGAGGTGGGCAGGACCCGCGCCCAGGGATCTCAATATGGCGAGCTCGCGGCGCCGCTCGTTGAGGCCCGCCAGCAGGGTGGTCAGCATGCCGATGAGGCCCGCCACCACCACGAAGCTGGCGATGACAGAGAGCGCCGTCTCCGCCACGCTCATCAGGCTCCACAGCTCCTGCAGGGCGGCACCCGGCAGGATGGCCATCAGCGGCTCCCTGGGGTAGGTGTTGATGCTGCGCTGCAACTGGAACGCCAATATGCGGTTGCTTAAGCCCACCATAAAGGCGGTGATGGTCTTGGGGGTGAGATCCAGCGCCAGCGCCTGCTCCGGGGTGACGTTCTTGCTGTGACGGCCGGTGTCCCAGCCCAGGTGTATCGCCTCTATGCCCGCCAGCGGCACATGTATGGTGCGATCTATGGGGGTACCGGTCGGTGCCAGAATGCCCACCACCTTGAACGGCATGTTGTCGTGCTGGCTGAAGGAGGTGTTGCCGGCGCCGTGGGCGATGACGATGGCTTGATCCAGCTTGTAACCCAGCTTCTGTGCCACCTGGGCGCCCAGCACCGCCTCGAACGGCGTCTCGAACGGGCGTCCCTCGCGCAGTTGCAGCGACTGCTGCTGGCCGTACTTCAGATGGGTGAAGTAGTCGCCGTTGGTGCCGAGCACCCTGAACCCCTTGTGGGAGTCACCGAGGGAGAGCGGGATGGTCCAGGCGACGCCTGGCTTTGTCTTGATGGCCTGGTAGGAGTCCCAGCCCACGTTGTTGGTGGGGTTGCCGATGCGAAACACCGAGTAGAGCAGCAGGTTCACCTGACCGGAGCGGGCGCCGACGATGAGGTCGGTACCCGAGACGGTGTTGGAGAAGCTTTCGCGCGCCTGGGTGCGCACCCGCTCCACCCCGAGCAGCAGGGTGACGCTGATGGCCACGGCCAGCAGGGTGAGCCCGGCGGTGAGGCGACGGGCCCAGAGACTTTGCAGGGCGAGTTTCAGCATGGTGCCCTCCGTTCTTTCGCTTGTGATCGACCCGACCCGACGGGGTTGGCCGGGCAGAGGCCCTGGCTTGCGTCAGTCATCATGCCGCCCTCCGGTTGAGCAGTTGCAGATTCTCCACCCGGGGGAAGAGGGGCTCCAGATAGGGGTCGTGGCTGACGAAGACGAGGGTCGATCCCTGCTTGTCGCACTCCTCGAACAGCAGCCGGATGAAGGCGGCTCTGTTGTCGGTATCCAGGGCCGAGGTGGGCTCGTCGGCGATCACCAGGGGGGGCGAGCCGATCAGCGCCCGGGCGGCGGCGACCCGCTGCTGCTGGCCGATGCTGAGGGCGTGGACGGGTCTGTGCAGCGCCTCGTCCGGCAGTTGCAGCTCCCCTAGCAGGCGGCGCGCCTCCTGCTCCGGGCTCCCCTGCAGGCGGGCGCGCTTCTCGGGGGAGAAGGTGAGGGCGGCGGTGACGTTGTCCAGCACGGATAAAAACGGCAGCAGATTGAACTGCTGGAAGATGTACCCCAGATTGGCCGCCCGGAAGTGGTCACGGGCACGGCCACAGAGCCGGGCCAATGGCTGGCCCAGCACCTCCAGGGTGCCGTGGTTGGCGGTCTGGATCCCGGCCAGCAAGCCGAGCAGGGTGGACTTGCCACAGCCCGACGGCCCCTTGATAAACACCCGTTCCCCCTCGGTGATGGTGAGGGCGGGCAGATCGAGCACAGCCTCGCCACCTGGCCAGGCAAAGGCCAGATCGCGGATCTCAACCACGGCGTTTTTCATGGCGTTACCAGCTCAGCTTGTTGGCGGACGGGGTCAGCTCGGCCGCGGTCTGGCCGGTGGGCAGTATGCCCTGCACGCTCAGCTTCTCCAGGCTCGGGTAGAGGCTGAACAGGGTGGCCTCCAGGCCGGTGAGCTTGGCCGGAGTGGCGCAGGTGTAGGTATACATGGCGCCCATGTCCGCATGACCCGCTTCGTCATGGTGGTGTTCATCGTGATCACCGGCGGCCTTGTCATGGTCATGGTCATGCTCGTGATCCTCTTTGGCGGCTTGCAGCTCCTGCTGGGTCAGCTTGCAGCCGGCGGCCGGGTCCAGGCGGAACAGGGCGTCAGGCTGCTGGAGGCGGGCCACCGCCTTGGCGTATTGCGCCTTCTCTTCATCGCTCTTGGCGGCATGCTCGAAACCCACCAGATCGGCGGCGGGTGCCTCCAGCTCGATCATCAGCTGGTTGCCGTCGACCACCAGATTGAGATGGCCGTGGCCGTGCTCGTGGGCGCCGTGGCCGTGGCTCTCGTGTTCGTCGTGATGTGCCTGGGCGCCGAAGGCGGCGGCCGCCAGCAACAGGGTGATAGCTTTCATCGTTAATCCTTTTGAAAAATTGATAAGAAACTGATTCAACGGAAGAAACAATGAGGGTATGGCGGGGCTCTGATGCGGCTATGCCCCGTTGTGGTGGTGGTGATGGTCGGCAGAGTGGCGCCGACAAACAGCACTATGGCAGAGGACGGGGTGGGGATTAAGGGGGACGGGGTCAGTGCCAGCTTGCCATCCAGATGCAGGGCGCAGAGGGAACAGGCGTGGCTATGTTCGGGCAGGTCGGCTTCGAGCGGGTGCTGTGCCAACGCCGGTTGCATCCACAACCAGCCCAGCAGCAACACCCAGATTGTCAACGTGGAACGACCCATAGACCCTTATGGAAAGGGCGCCATCAGCGCCCTTCTCTCTGATTCAGAGACGGGACTGGATGAGCCCCATCACCTTGGTTATCTCGGTGGCATCGAGCTGGCCATCTTTGGCAAACAGCACCTTGCCCTCTTTATCCAGCACTATGATGGCCGAACTCTCCGGCGCCAGATCCCAGGCGTTGCGGGCCATGCCCTTGGCATCCAGCACCATGGCGGACCAGGGGAACTCTTTCTTGCTGTCTTCGGCGCTGCTCTTCACAAAGCCGGAGGTGCCCCAGATGGCGTCATTACTGTTGATGATGGTGACCGTCTGGTACTTGTCATGGGGCAGCTTGGCCGCCTTGATCGCCTCTATCATGGGGGCGTTGAGCTCCTTGGCGCTGGAGCGACCCGCGATATGCTGGATCAGAAAGACCTTGCCGGTCAGTACCTTGCTTTGCCAGGGCTGATAGCTGATCGCTTTATCCTTCAGCACAAGCTCACCCTTGTCGCCGATGTTGACCAGCGGCACCTGGGCCGACTCCTTGATGTTGTGGGCCAGAACCAGGGTTGGCAGCAGCGCCAGGGTAAGTACGAGATGTTTCATCCGTATGACACTCCTTTGTTATGTTATAACGATTTTGGGATCGAGGGAATGGGACAACCCACATCCTAAACTGATCGGATCTGTTTAAAAAGTGTTAAATAAACGCGAGAGTTGATCAGGTCACAGCATCAATCTGCTCCTGAATCTGCAAACAACGGCGGCAAGGATGGCACGGAGTCGATAAAAATCAACTGGTTGCCCATGTTTTGGGCGCTGGACTCAATAGAGTGGCTCACTGACCAGGGGGATCTGGGCCATGGTCATCTGCTGGGCCAGCAGGGGGGAGCCGGTCAGCAGCACGTGGCGCTGGTTGTCTATCACCAGGGTATCTCCTTCCAGCCCGCTGTCGGCGGTGATGGCGAGCCAGGCCGGCGAGACGCTGCCGATGCTGATGCCCGGATAGATGATGCTGAGGTTGTATTGCGGTGCCAGCTCCGCCAGCAGGCTGGCCATCAGCAGCGCCTTCTCGTCGCTGTCGGCCTTGTTGTCCTGCAGGGCCTGCAGGGGAGGGGCGAAGTGATCCATCTGCTCGGGTGGGGTGGGGATGGCGCTCAGCCACTCCTGCAGCAGGGTGACGCTGGTGGCCAGATCCTTGGCCGAGAACTGCCGGGCCAGGGGCTTGAGATCCCCCTTGAACTGGTAGAACAGCTGGGAGTAGTTGGGCCTCACGCAGGGGAGCTGGCGATTGGCCGGGTGCACGCAGGGCAGCACCCGCATCTCGTAGAAGGCATCTTCCTGATACTGCTCGTAGGCTTGCCAGAACTGGGTGGATTCTAAGCTGTTGTCATGCAGGGTGAAGGCCTGCTCCAGATTGCGAAACTTGGTCGCCGTCTCCGGGCTGTGCTGGTTGATCTGGTTGATGCTGTTGTAGAGCCTGGGGCTGATGTAGGAGTAGAGGGTCTCCAGCGGGTAGTTGAGGGAGGTATCGAGCAGGGTCATCTCGTGGCGGCTGGCCGAGAGGACCCGCTCGTCCGTGCTCAGTTGCAGGTGCTTGCGTTGACCGTCGGCTGATTGCCACTGCCAGCTCAGGTTGACCTCGTTGGCCATAGCCGCGGAGCCGAAGAGTAGACTCCACAGCAGGCCTTGTGCCAGTTTCATGGTGTGCATCCTGCTTGGGTGATACTAAACAACTAGGTGAGCCGACGGAATTTGGATTGGTTTAGTGATGACGATATTGGTAATTATCTGATCCAGCTTTAAATTTAATCAGGGAAATAAGTCATGCGGGAAATAACCATGAAGCCTGTTTCAATGTGTTTGCTGATATTGCTCTCTCTGCCGGCACTGGCGGGTCAGGTGATCGTCAATCAGGGCATGTCCACGGCAGATACCTTCGCCCTGCGGGATCAGCTGGCACGGGAACATGAGTGGCAGGAGTGGTTGCGGTTCCAGCAGGCCGTCAAGTGGCTGGAGGTGCTGCCGGTCAACTGCGATCTGGTGGGGGGCGCCGGGCGGGAATATCGCTGTGGCGACAACTATTACCGCCCCTATCGACAGAACGGGCGCGATCTCTATATCCAGGGGGACCCCCCCGGCCAGTCCCCGCAACGGCCGATAAAAAAGGCGCCATAAGGCGCCTTTTTTTTGCGAGAGAGACGCTTACTTGGCAGCGTAACGCTCGGCAGAAGTCAGGATTTCGGCTTCGGCGGCGGCCTTGTCGCCCCAGCCTTCCACCTTGACCCACTTGCCTGCTTCCAGTTCTTTGTAGCGCTCGAAGAAGTGCTGGATCTGGGCTTTCAGCAGCTCGGGCAGGTCGTTCACATCCTGGATGTGATCGTACTGCTTGGTCAGCTTGGAGTGGGGAACGGCCACGATCTTGGCGTCTTCGCCAGATTCGTCGGTCATCTTCAGCACGCCGACCGGGCGGCAGCGGATGACGGAGCCGGCCAGCAGCGGGTAGGGAGTCGGCACCAGCACGTCGACGGGGTCACCGTCCAGGGACAGGGTGGCGTTCACGTAACCGTAGTTGCACGGGTAGAACATAGGGGTGGACATGAAGCGATCAACGAAGATGGCACCGCTGTCCTTGTCGACTTCGTATTTGATCGGGTCGGCATTCTGCGGGATTTCGATGATGACGTAGATGTCGTCAGGCAGGCTCTTGCCAGCCGGTACCAGGTTCAGGCTCATGACGTTTCCTTTGAGTGTTGGAGTCAAGTTTGCAGGCCGACATTATAGCGATGTCCCGTCAAATGACCATATTTCGCGGGCAGGGGAGCACGCTGGTGGATGTCGCGCCGCCTGAGTTCGTCCGATTTCTGTCGCCTCGCCAGGGCTGACTGCGCCCTGGCCATGGTCGCGGCTTGTGCCACTGGGTCAACAGACCCTAGAATGCGCACTCCCTTTACTGGAAAAGGCAGCGGTATGCACATTCACATTCTCGGGATCTGCGGCACCTTCATGGGTGGTCTGGCGGTGTTGGCAAAACAGCTGGGCTATCGAGTCACCGGCTCGGATGCCAACGTCTATCCCCCCATGAGCACCCAGCTCGAGCAGCAAGGCATAGAGCTGACCGAGGGTTATGACCCGTCCCAGCTCGATCCGGCGCCGGATCTGGTGGTGATCGGCAACGCCATGAGCCGCGGCAACCCCTGTGTTGAATATGTGCTGGACCGCAATCTGCCCTACATCTCCGGCCCCCAGTGGCTGCTGGAGCACGTGCTGCAGGATCGCTGGGTGCTGGCCGTGGCGGGCACCCATGGCAAGACCACCACCGCCAGCATGCTGGCCTGGGTGCTGGAGTACGCCAAGCTGGAGCCCGGCTTCCTCATCGGCGGCGTGCCGGGCAACTTCCCGGTCTCCGCCCGTCTCGGCTCCGCCCCCTTCTTCGTCATCGAAGCGGACGAGTATGACTGCGCCTTCTTCGACAAGCGCTCCAAGTTCGTCCACTACCACCCGCGCACCCTGGTGATGAACAACCTGGAGTTCGACCACGCGGACATCTTCCCGGATCTCGCCGCCATCCAGCGCCAGTTCCACCACCTGATGCGCACCGTGCCGAGCAATGGCCGGGTGCTGTTCCCCCAGGCCGACGACAACCTCAGCGCCGTGCGCAAGATGGGCTGCTGGAGCGAGGTGGAGCTGGTGGGTCAGGACGACGCCAAGTGGAAGGCGGTCAAGCTGGCCGATGACGGCTCCGCCTTCGAGGTGTGGCTGGATGGCGTCAAGCAGGGGGAGGTGCACTGGGAGTGCATCGGCGAGCACAACGTCAACAACGGTCTGATGGCCATCGCCGCCGCTCGCCATGCCGGTGTCATGGTGGAGCACGGGATCAAAGCTCTCTGCCAGTTCAAGTCCCCCAAGCGGCGGATGGAGCTCAAGGGCGAGGTGGCGGGCATCAGCGTCTATGACGACTTCGCCCACCACCCCACCGCCATCGAGACCACCCTCGGCGGCCTGCGCGCCAAGGTGGGTGAAGCCCGCATCCTGGCGGTGCTGGAGCCCCGCTCCAACACCATGAAGCTCGGGGTGCATAAAGAAGAGCTGGCCGGCTGCTTCGACGGCGCCGACCAGGTGTTCTTCTTCCAGCCTGCGAACATCGGCTGGGATCTCGGCGAGGTGACAGCCCACATGACCCGACCCGCCACCGTGTTTGACGATCTGGAGACCCTGATCGGCGCCCTGGTGGCCGAGAGCCGCGCGGGGGATCATATTCTGATCATGAGCAACGGCGGCTTCGGCGGCATTCACGACAAGCTGATCGCCCGCCTCAGGCAAGGCACATCATGAACAAGCAGATCACCCTGGCGCTGACCGGTGCCTCCGGCGCCCCCTATGCCCTGCGCCTGCTCCAGTGTCTGGTGCAGGCGGACTATCGGGTCTACCTGCTCGCCTCTTCGGCGGCCAGAGTTGTACTCAAGACCGAGCAGCAGCAGGAGTGGCCAGGCTCGCCGAAAGAGCTGTCGGCCCATCTCTGTCGCCAATATGGCGCCAAAGAGGGGCAGATAATCGCCTGCGGCAAGGAGGAGTGGTTCTCGCCGGTGGCCTCCGGCTCGGCGGCGCCGAAACAGATGGTGGTCTGTCCCTGCTCCATGGGCACCGTCTCGGCGATTGCCAACGGTACCTCGGACAACCTGCTGGAGCGGGCGGCGGATGTGGTGATCAAGGAGCGCGGCCAACTCATTCTGGTGCCCCGCGAGAGCCCCTTCTCGGCGATCCATCTGGAGAACATGCTGAAACTGGCACGACTCGGGGTGACCATCATGCCCGCCGCACCGGGGTTCTACCATGAGCCGAAAAGCATCGAGGATCTGGTGGACTTCATGGTCGCCCGCATTCTCGATCATCTGGGTGTCGAGCATGAGCTGACCAGTCGCTGGGGCTATGCCAAGTCCTGAGTCAGCGAGACGAAAGAGAGACAAACAAAAGCGGCGCCGACCTGAACAGTCCGGCGCCGCTTTTTATTGGCAGGGAGGATCAGACCACCTGGAGGGGGGCCGTCACGTACTTGAACAGAAAATCGGTCACTTCTTCCCGGCTCGGGCGCTGTGGCTGATTGATCATCTGCATCATGACGTAGCCGAACCCGGTCAGGGAGCGGGCCAGATCCTGCGCCGACAGCACGCTCTGGATCTCGCCGCTGTCCATGGCCGCTTGCAGGTGGGGGGCGATGCGCTCCAGCGCCTTGTCCAGCAGGCGGGTGTAACGGGGCCAGACCTCTTCCCGTACCGATGAGCTCCATTCCAGCCAGATGCTGGCGTGGTCCGGTTTGTCATAGGCGGCGTCAACGAACAGCTTCACATGGCGGTGGATGCTGTCCCTGACCGAGCCCTGGCCGTTATAGGCCTGCTCGAGGATCTGCTGCACAAAGCCTTCAATCTCGGCCAGCACTTCATCGACCAGATCTTCACGGGTGTTGAAATAGTTGAACACGGTGGCAACCGAGACTTTGGCCTGCTCGGCAATCTCGGCATGTCCCGCACGGCCGATGCCGCGACGGGAAAATACCTCGATGGCACATTCCATCAATTGATCACGACGAGCCTCCGGCGACAGCCGGGTCCGACGTCTTATTTCTGCGCGTGGTTCCATAGTTTTTTCATCTAATAGTTATTGATTATGGTGTTTATAGTATTGTCACCGATAATGCCCGAAGGCTTGCTAACTCTATCAATTAAAATAAGCCGATAAAAGCATCACGTATGCCTGACGCCTTCCGGTTGGAGTGGTAGAATCATCGGTTTTGATGTTAATGAACGGCCAATAACCCTTTGGCCATTATTGGAGTATGTGATGAAACACAACGTCGAGGTGATGATCTCCGAGGCCGAGGTCGCCGCCCGGATCGCCAAACTGGGTGAAGAGATCACCGCCCGTTACCAGGGCTCCGATGAAGTCGTGATGATTGGCCTCTTGCGCGGCTCCTGCGTCTTCCTGGCCGATCTCTGCCGTCAGTGCCAGCTGCCCATCACCCTGGATTTTATGACTGCCTCCAGCTATGGCTCCGGCATGCACAGCACCCGTGACGTGCGCATCCTCAAGGATCTGGATGATGACATCAAAGGCAAGGACGTGGTGATCGTCGAGGACATCATCGACACCGGTTACACCCTCAACAAGGTGCGCGAGATCCTCTCCCTGCGCGAGCCGAAATCCCTGGCCATCTGCACCCTGCTGGACAAGCCGTCCCGTCGTGAAGTCCAGGTGCCGGTGGACTGGATTGGCTTCGCCATCCCGGACGAGTTCGTGGTGGGCTGTGGCATCGACTACGCCCAGAAGTACCGTAATCTGCCCTTCATCGGCAAGGTAGTTCCGCAAGAGTAAGCAAGGCTCGGACGTGGCAGGGCAGCTTGGCCGCCCGCCATCGACTGTCTTCAGGCGGCGCTCGAGCCGCCTTTTCTGTCTCGAGATGGGCTCATCCATCACAGGGGTTGCAATGAACGCATTGGAAATCAGCGGTCTGAAGAAGACCTATCAGGGGGGCGTCGAAGCCCTCAAGGGCATAGATCTCACCGTCAAGCAGGGGGATTTCTTCGCCCTGCTCGGCCCGAACGGGGCGGGCAAGTCCACCACCATCGGCGTGATCAGTTCGCTGGTGAACAAGAGTGCCGGCAAGGTCAAGGTGTTCGGTTACGACATCGACACCGATCTGGAGCTGGCCAAGGCCCAGCTCGGGCTGGTGCCCCAGGAGTTCAACTTCAGCCAGTTCGAGAAGGTGAGCCAGATTGTCACCCATCAGGCCGGTTTCTACGGCGTGCCAAGTGCCGAGGCCAAGGTGCGCGCCGAGAAGTACCTGCGCCAGCTCGATCTGTGGGACAAGCGCGACATGGCGGCCCGCACCCTCTCTGGCGGCATGAAGCGCCGGTTGATGATAGCCCGCGCCCTGATGCACGAGCCTAGGCTGCTGATCCTGGATGAGCCGACCGCCGGGGTGGACATCGAGATCCGTCGTTCCATGTGGAGTTTCCTCAAGGATCTGAACGAGCAGGGTGTCACCATCATACTCACCACCCATTACCTGGAAGAGGCCGAGATGCTGTGTCGCAACATCGGCATCATCGACAAGGGGCGCCTCATCGAGAACACCAGCATGAAGAACCTGCTCGGCAAGCTGGGCCGCGAGACCTTCCTGCTGGATCTGGTACCCGGCAGCCAGGTGCCGACCCTGCCCGAATTCAACGGTCGCATGCAGGATGAGCACACCCTGGAGGTGGAGCTGGACAAGAGCCAGTCCCTCAACAGCCTGTTCGAGCAGCTCTCCGCCCAGGGGGTGAAGGTGCTGAGCATGCGCAACAAGGCAAACCGGCTGGAAGAGCTGTTCGTCAACCTGGTAGAGGAGGGTCGCAAAGCATGAACCCCATGACCTATTACATCGCCTTCAAGAGCATACTGGCCAAGGAAGTGAGCCGCTTTACCCGGATCTGGATCCAGACCCTGGTGCCGCCGGCCATCACCATGAGCCTCTACTTCGTCATCTTCGGCAACCTCATCGGCTCACGCATCGGCGACATGGGGGGCTTCAGCTACATGGAGTTCATCGTGCCCGGCCTCATCATGATGTCGGTCATCACCAACTCCTACTCCAACGTCGCCTCCTCCTTCTACAGCGCCAAGTTCCAGCGCAACGTGGAGGAGCTGCTGGTGGCGCCGGTGCCCAACTACATCATCATCGCCGGCTACGTGGGCGGCGGCGTGGCACGTGGTCTGTGTGTCGGCCTCATCGTCACCCTGGTCTCCCTGTTCTTCGTGCCGCTGCAGGTCCACCACCTGTTCAGTGTCTGCGTCACCGTGCTGCTGACCTCGATCCTGTTCTCTCTGGGGGGGCTGATCAACGCCGTGTTCGCGAAGTCGTTCGATGACATCAGCATCATCCCGACCTTCATCCTGACGCCGCTCACCTATCTGGGTGGGGTCTTCTACTCCATCAGCCTGCTGCCGCCGTTCTGGCAGGGGGTCTCCCAGGTGAACCCCATCATCTACATGGTGAATGCGTTCCGCTACGGCTTCCTCGGCATCTCCGACGTGCCGCTCGGCACCGCCTACCTCATCATCATCGGCTTCATCGTCGCCCTCTACGGGCTGGCCTGGTGGCTGATTTCCCGGGGTACCGGGCTGCGCCACTGAGGCGCAAACCGGCCAGCAAAAAGGCGCCCTCGGGCGCCTTTTTATGTGCTTGAGATCTGCCTCAGAGGGCAGGGGCGTCATAGTCCGCCGGCTCGTCGCTGTAGACGCAGACGTTCCACTTGGCCGCCAGCCCCTCTTCGGCCAGACAGTAACGCTCGAAGAAGGCCTTGATCTCGGCGCGCTGGCAGTGGGCCTCGAAGCTGGCCATGTCTTGCCAGATCTCGTTGAAGACGATGGGGAAGCTCTCCCCCTCGGCGAAGGGGCTGGCAATGTGTCGGGTGACTCTGTACTGCAGGCAGCCGTCTTCCCTCAGGGTGTTGGGCTCCAGCCCCTGCAAGACCTGGAACAGGGCCTGCTCCTTGCCCGGCTTGGGCAGGAACTGGGCAATGCAATAAACCTTCTTGGACATCTTTGTCTCCTTGCCGTGTCTCAACCCTGAAGGGTGACGACACTGTTGTCGATAAGGCGGGCCTTGCCCAGATACGCGGCCATCAGGATCACCAGCCGCTTGCTGGCGGCGCTGGCCGATTCGAGGGTGTCGGCGTCGACGATGTCGATGGCATCCGTCCTGAATCCGGCGTTGTCGAGACGCTGGCTGGCCTGGGCCACCAGGGAGGGGAGGTGGTGGTTCCCCGCCTCAATCTGCTCGGCTATCCAGTTCATGGTGCGCGCGAGCTCGGGGGCCAGGGCGCGCTCGGCAGCGGTCAGGTAGCCGTTGCGCGAGGAGAGGGCCAGCCCGTCCTCGGCCCGCACCGTGGGCACGCCGACTATCTCGACCGGCATGGCCATGTCGGCCACCATCTTGCGAATGAGCGCCAGCTGCTGGTAATCCTTCTGGCCGAAACAGGCCACGTCGGGCTGCACCAGGTTGAACAGCTTGGTGACGACAGTGCTGACACCGCGGAAGTGCCCCGGGCGCAGCGCCCCTTCCAGCAGGCCGGAGAGACCCGGCACCTCGACGAAGGTCTGGCTGGCCAGCCCGTGGGGATACATCAGCTCCGGGGTCGGGGTGAACACCAGATCCACGCCGGCGGCCTCAAGGGCGGCGCAGTCCTGCTCCAGGGTGCGGGGATAGTTGGCGAGATCCTCGGCCTTGTCGAACTGCAAGGGGTTGACGAAGATGCTGACCACCACCTTCTCGCCGTGGCTGCGGGCCTCATCGACCAGGGTGAGATGGCCCTGGTGCAGATTGCCCATGGTGGGTACGAATGCGATGGCGCGGCTTTCGCGGCGCCATTGGCCGATCTGTTCACGCAGAGCGGCAGGATTGTTCACAACCAACATCAACAGTTCACCTTCGGATAGGTCAAGGAAACAGGGATTGAAAGGACCCGCGTGGATGGCACGGGATAGTTCACGAGCGACATCACCAACAGTTCACCTTCGGATAGGTCAAAGAAACAAGAATTGAAAGGGCCAGAGAGGGAGGCGAAACGGGGGCCGAGCCCCCGTTGCGGTTCATGTGGCCAGGATCAGTTGAAGCAGTGCTCGGGGCCGGGGAAGGTACCCTCGCTCACCTGCTGCACATAGAGGCGGATGGCGGCGCGCATGTCACCGGTCTCGGCCAGGAAGTTCTTGGTGAACTTGGGCACATAGCCGGAGGTGATGCCAAAGGCGTCGTGCATCACCAGGATCTGGCCATCGGTGGCCGGGCCCGCGCCTATGCCGATGACAGGGATGCGCAGGGCCTTGCTGATGCGCTCGGCCAGGGCGACCGGCACGCATTCGAGTACCAGCAGCTGGATGCCCGCGGCCTGCAGCTCGAGGGCCTGGCGGTAGATCTCCTGGGCGTGGAACTCGTCGCGCCCCTGCACCTTGAAGCCGCCAAACACGTGGACGGATTGCGGGGTCAGCCCCAGGTGACCACAGACAGGCACGCCGTTGCGGGTGAGGTGGCGAATGCTCTCGCACAGCCAGTCGCCCCCTTCCATCTTCACCATGCGGGCGCCGGCGGCCATCAGCCGGGCGGCGTTCTGGTAGGTCTGCTCGGGAGTGGCATAGCTCATAAACGGCATATCCGTGATGACCAATGCCTTGCTGGCGCCACGCACCACGCAGCGGGTGTGATAGACCATCTCATCCATGCTGACGGCCAGGGTGTCGTCCCCTCCCTGCAGCACCATGCCCAGGGAATCACCGATGAGCAGCACCTGGGCACCTTCGTCGTCGAACAGCTTGGCGAAGGTGGCGTCATAGGCGGTGATGGCGGTGATTTTTTGTCCGTCCTGCTTCATCTTCTGCAGGTCGGTGATGGTGATCTTGCTCATTACGTTGCTCCTACTCGTCTACTCACCCGTGGCATCGGCAAGGATCTCGAGACCATTGCGCGGGCAGCGGGCAACCAGTTCGGTGAGCGGGGTGCCGCAGGGCAGCACCAGGGCGGGGGCGATTTCGGCAAGGGGCAGCAGGACGAACTCCCGCTCCTTCATGCCGTAGTGGGGAACGATCAGGCGTTCATGCTGGATGACTTGCTCGCCGTACAGCAGCAGATCCAGATCCAGGGTTCTTGGACCCCAACGCTCGTCCTTGCGCACACGTCCCTGTTCCCGCTCGATTTTCTGCAGTTGATCCAGCAAAGCCAGGGGGCCGAGCCGGGTATGAAGCCGCACCACGGCATTGACGTAGTCCGGCTGATCCGCAGGGCCCATGGGGCGGCTGCCGTAAAGCTGCGAGGCCTGTTGCAATGCGGATTCCGGCAGCCTGCCCAGGGCGGCGACGGCCTGTCTGGCCTGGGCGACGGGATTGCCCAGGTTGGATCCGACGGCAACGAAGACCTCGATCATCGGGTGGCCTTTATTCTGCCGCTTTCGGCTTGCGACGACGGGGACGACGGCGATTGCGGCTGTTGCTGCCACGTTTCTCACCGTCTCCGCGCGGCTCGGCCGCCGGGGCTCGCTCACCGCTCGCCGGGCGGCGGGTCGCTTCCCGTTGCAGTTGCGGACGCACATCCGGGTTGGAGGCCACATAGCGCTCCCACCAGCTGGCCAGCTCGCCGAGGCCACGTTCGACCCGGTTGCGCAGCAGCAGGAAGTCAAAGGCTGCGCGGAACTTCGGATGCTCCATGGCGCGCTCGGGGTGACGACCCTGGCGACGGGTCAGGCGCTGTTGCAGGGCCCAGATGTCGCGCACGTCCGTGGTGAAGCGGCGCGGCACGGCGATGATCCGCACCTGGGCATCCAGCACCTCGTTGATGGCCAGCATGAAGGCGTCGTGCCAGGGCAGGCCGCTCTCGTTTTCCAGCACCCGGGCACGGGCCTCGACGGCGCCCCACAGCAGAGTGGCATAGAGGAAGGCCGGGGTGACGCGCTTCTCTTCACGGACCCGGGTATCGGTATCCATCAACGCCAGCTCGATGAACTGCTCGTAGGGGGAGTTGCCGTTGGGGGTGAACAGGGCCGCGACCTGGGGGAACAGGGGCTGGAACAGCCCGTATTCCCGCAGCAGCTTGTAGGTGGCGAGACCGTCACCGGCCAGGAACAGCTTGAGGGTCTCCTCGAACAGGCGGGCGGCCGGAATGTCCTGCAGCAGGGGCGCCAGTTCCCGGATGGGGGCGGCGGTGCGCGGGCTGATGGTCATCTCCAGCTTGGCGGCGAAGCGCACGGCGCGCAGCATGCGCACCGGATCTTCCCGGTAGCGGGTCTCGGGGTCACCGATCAGCTCCAGCTTGCGCTCGGCAAGATCCTCGATGCCACCCTCGAAGTCGTGCAGGGTGAAATCCTTGGCGCTGTAGTAGAGGGCGTTGACGGTAAAGTCGCGACGTTCGGCATCCTCTTCTATGGTGCCGTAGACGTTGTCGCGCAGCAGCATGCCTTCATCCGACTGGGCCGACACGTGCTTGCTGGTATTGACCTGATGGTGGTGACCACGGAAGGTAGCCACTTCGATCACGTCACGACCAAAGACGATGTGGGCCAGACGGAAACGACGGCCGATCAGGCGGCAGTTGCTGAACAAGGCCTTGATCTGCTCCGGCGTCGCATCGGTGGCGATGTCGAAATCCTTTGGCGTTTTCCCGAGCAGCAGGTCACGGACGCCGCCACCCACCAGGTAGGCTTCGTAGCCTCCCTTGTTCAGGCGGTAGAGCACCTTGAGCGCATTCTCGCTGATCTCTTTGCGCGAGATGGGGTGCTGGTCACGGCTCAAGGTTCGACGTTGACCGGCGACACGGGCTGGAATGGGAGACTCCATCGACTGCTCGCCGTCTTCCTTGCCGAGCACCTTGCGGCAAAAGTTTGCGATCTGGGAAAAAATGGTACACCTCTTCATGACTTCAAATTGACGGGAGGCCAAAAAATAGCGGCCTATCATAGCTCAGGCCCGACCAAATGAGAAACGCTGCGGTCTGCTTCCCCGATCCGGACCCGGTGACACCAGAAACACGGTGGTCTGCCCTTGCTCTTGGGGTCTGCCTATCTGGCCCCCAGCACTATCTTCTGCTGGCGGGGAACCCGGGCCAGCTGCCAGTGGGCAATGCCCCAGGCGATGATCTCGTCGACGGTATTCTCTCTCAGGCAGGGCGGCGGGCACTGGCCGAGGAAGGCGAGGGCCTGCCACAGGGCGGGCCTGACATCATCCTGTGCCAGCGCCGGCGCGTGGTTCTGCTTCGACAGCTTGTTGCCATCCGCCAGCACCGCCAGCGGCAGGTGCACCCAGTCGGGCACCTCTGCTCCCAGGGTCTGGTAGAGGGCAATCTGGCGCACCGTGGGCTCCAGCAGATCGGCGCCGCGCACTATCTCAGTGATGCCGCTGTCCATGTCATCCACCACCACCGCCAGGTTGTAGGCGTAGAGCCCGTCCCGGCGGCGCACGATGAAGTCCTCCTCGGCGAGTGCCGCAGGCACAGCGATATGGCCCTGCAGCTGATCCTCGAAGTGGTAGACGGGATGATGCTGGCGCAGGCGGGCGGCGCAGCCCTCTGCGGTCAGCCCCAGGGTGCGGCAGTGGCCGTTGTAGAAGCCGCCCGCCGCCATGATCTCGCGCCGGGTGCAGCGGCACCAGTAGAGATCCCCGGCCCGGTAGAGCCCCTCTATGATCTCGTCGTAGCGTCCATGGCGCCGGCTCTGGTACATCACCTCCCCATCCCAGCCGAGGCCATGGGTCTCCAGGGTCTGGAGGATGAGCTCGCTGGCCCCGGCCATCTCCCGCGGCGGATCTATGTCCTCGATGCGCACCAGCCAGCGCCCCTGTTGCGATCTCGCCTGCAAGAAGCTGCCGAGGGCGGCGACCAGGGAACCGAAGTGGAGCGGACCGGACGGGGAGGGGGCAAAGCGGCCCACATGAGGTCGGACAGGGGAGGAGGGGGTCATGGCCATGGGAATTCGGGTAGACGATGAATTGAGGCTGCATTCTGGGATGGTCGTGGGAAAAGCTCAATAAAAAAGGGAGCCCGCGAGCTCCCTTTTTTGTCCATGTCGATGGGCGGCATCAGCCAGCCATCTGTTTTTCCTTGATTTCAGCCAGCGTCTTGCAGTCGACACAGAGGTCGGCAGTCGGACGGGCTTCCAGACGACGAATACCGATTTCGATACCGCAATGTTCGCAGTAGCCAAAGTCGTCTTCTTCGAGCAGCAGCAAGGTCTTCTCGATCTTCTTGATCAGCTTGCGTTCACGGTCGCGGGTGCGCAGCTCGAGTGCGAACTCTTCTTCCTGCGCGGCGCGATCGACCGGATCCGGGAAGTTTGCAGCCTCATCCTTCATGTGGTCGACGGTGCGGTCAACTTCCTGCATCAGTTGGTTGCGCCAGGCTCCCAGGATCTTGCGAAAATGTACCTTTTGTTGGTCATTCATGTACTCCTCACCGGCTTTTACCTGGTAAGGCTCTACACCCGCAATGGCCAGGGGGCCCAGAGATTTCCTGTTTTCGCCTGTTGGCATGCCCTGTCTCCTAATTCAGCACGCTACCCGTGCCATCCATAAATTGAGGGCGGTATCTATAGCAGAAGGGTCAACGGGAGGCAAACAAGCCTTGTCAATATTGTTACCCACTCCAGCATTTATTCTCAGCCCTCGGGTAGCAGATGGTCAGATTCAAATGGAATAAAATCTTGAGCCACCATGCCCTGCACCCCAACATGGGGGCGATAGCATAAAATTTCAACCCCTGCCGCCATCGCCTGCTCAACAAGCTGACTATAGTGCGGATCTATATGGGCTGCAGGGCGCATTCTCGCGATGCCGGAGTGCAACACCATGAACAGCAGCACGGCTCTGTGCCCGGCCGCCTTCATGGCCATCAATTCACGCAAGTGCTTGGCGCCACGGGCGGTGACCGCATCGGGAAAGTAGCCCATGCCCGCTTGTTCCCGCTCGTCGAGCAGGGTGACGGATTTCACCTCTATGTAACAACTTGGCCTGTGATCATCCTCCAGCAGCAGGTCGATGCGGCTGTTCTCCTCCCCATATTTCACCTCGGTGCGCAGCCTGGCATAACCCGCCAGCGGCGCCAGCGCCCCTTGCTCGATCAGCTCCCGGGCGATCTGGTTGGCCCGCGCCGTGTTGACGCAGATGAAGTGACCCGCCGGACTCTCGGCTATCTCCCAGCTGTGGGCCAGCTTGCGCTTGGGGTTGCTTGAGGTGGAGTACCAGACCCGGGTGCCCGGATCGGCACAGCCCGTCATGGCACCGGTATTGGCGCAGTGGAGGGTGATCACCTCGCCGTTGTCGAGCTGCACATCGGTCAGGAAGCGCTTGTAGCGGGCGATGAGCAGACCGGATTGCAAAGGGGGATCGAAAATCATGGGGTCAGCTCCTCGCTGTTGGTCTCTTTGATGCGGGCACGCAGGGGCCAGCAGGCGATGGGCTCATAGCTGACCCCCTGCGGGGTGCTGACGGACTGGTAGAGGCAGAAGCTGTCCGCCTGCAGCACAAGATCGGGGGCGGGCAGCGCCTCCGGGGCCTCGCCGGCCTTGCGCGACAGGGTGACATGGGGGCGGTAGCCCTGTTCCCCGTTGCCAAGCCCCAGCTTCTCGCCGTGGCGACGCAGGGCCCTGGCGAGGACGTTCAGCTCGTTTGGCCACTCGCTCGGTCCCACCCAGGCGGCCCTGGCGCGGGCAAACCAGCCGGTCTGATCCAGATGGACGCTGAAAGGGGGGCAGCGCTGCTGCCCGGCGGCGGCGATCAGCCTGGCCTGGGTGGCCTCGTCGGCCTCGCCGAGAAAGGCCAGGGTCAGATGCAGATTGCGCTCGGGCACCGACAGGCCGGGCCAGGGGCGCCGTTCGCGCCAGTCGATCAGGGCGGGGGCAAGCTGGTGCAGGGGCAGGGCAAAGAAGAGTCTGGGCATGCGCAGCGTCGGTCCTCGTGGTACTCACATGAAGGGGCCATTCTATGGCAGCTCGTCTGCGGATGTCTCCTGGTCGCGTCTCGCGCCTGTCCGGGCGTGACTGTCGTACCGGCGGGGACGTCCCGGGTCTGCCCAACCGGTTGGCGCGCCCCCGGCACGGCTGCTGACGGTGGGCGGCTGGCTGTGGCAGAATGGGCGCCGTTTTCATGGTCATCACAGAAGGTCTTCGCCGTTTTGTCCCAACTCCCCATCGTCTCTGTGCTGCCCGAGCTGTTTGATGCCATCGACAGCCACGCCAGCGTGATACTGCAGGCCCCCCCGGGGGCGGGCAAGTCGACCCTGCTGCCCCTGGAGCTGGTGCGCCGAAACCGGCTGCCCGGCCGCATCATCATGCTGGAGCCCCGCCGTCTCGCGGCGCGCAACATAGCGGGCTTTCTGGCGCGCCAGCTCGGGGAGAAGGTGGGGGAGCGCATCGGGCTGCGGGTGCGAGGCGAGAGCCGCACCAGTGCCGCGACCCGGCTCGAGATAGTGACCGAGGGGGTGCTGACCCGGATGTTGCAGCAGGACCCCGAGCTTAGCGGGGTGTCGCTCGTCATCTTCGATGAATTCCACGAGCGCAGCCTGCATGCCGATACCGCCCTGGCCTTCGCCATCGAGAGCCAGCAGGGGCTGCGCGATGATCTCAAGCTGCTCATCATGTCCGCCACCCTGGACGGCATGGCGCTGGAGGCCCTGTTGCCGGACGCCCCGGTGATCCGCTCCGAGGGGCGCGGCTTTCCCATCGACTACCACTACCGCCCCGCCAATCGCCAGCAGTGGTTGGAGCCCCAGGTGGGCGCCGTGGTGCTGGAGGCGCTGGCGGCCCACGCCGGCAGCGCCCTGGTGTTCCTGCCGGGACAGGGGGAGATTGAGCGGCTCGCCCTGTGGCTGGAGGGGCGCCTGCCGGATGACGTGCGCCTCGCCCCCCTCTACGGGCGTCTCGACATGGCGGCCCAGCAGGCGGCCATAGAGCCCGCTCCGGCGGGGCGTCGCAAGCTGGTGCTCACCACCAATGTGGCGGAGACCTCCCTCACCATAGAGGGGGTCTCTGTGGTGATCGACAGCGGGCTGGAGCGGCGCGCCACCTTCGATCTGAGAAGCGGCGTCACCCGGCTGGAGACCCGTCAGATTGCCAGGGCCTCCGCCACCCAGCGGGCCGGCCGTGCCGGCCGTCTCGGCCCCGGGGTCTGCTACCGGCTGTGGAGCGCCGAGGTGCAGGAGCGCCTCGCCGAGCAGAGCCCGCCGGACATCCTCACCCAGGAGCTGACCGGCCTGCTGCTGGATGCCGCCCAGTGGGGGGCCAAGGTAGAAGATCTGCCGCTGCTGGACATGCCCCCCGCCGCTGCGGTGGCGAGCGCCCGTCGCCTGCTGGTGGCCCTTGGCGCCATGAAGCAGGAGGCTGAGCAACAACTCACTCCGGCCGGCCGCACCATGGCCGCCTTCGGCACTCATCCCCGTCTGGCGCGCATGCTGTTGCGGGCCCGGGAGCTGGAGGCCGAGGGTCTGACAGGGATTGTCGCCGATGCGGCATTCCTGGTGGCGCTGCTGGAAGAATATCTGCGAGGATCTGAGCGCCTTTCCGTGCTCTTCCATCGCCGTCTGGGGGCCCTGCGTCAGGGGGCCGCCCGCTGGTTCGAACGGCTGGGGGCACGCCCTGCCGGCGCCCAGGGGCAGTGGCTGGGGCTGCTGTGCGCCCTCGCCTGGCCGGACAGGATCGGCAAGCTGCGCGGCGGCAGCCGCTATCAACTCAGTGGTGGGATCAGCTGCGATCTGGTAGAAGGTCACCCATGTCAGGGACAAGGGGCCCTGATCGCCATCGAGATGGGGCAGAACGATCGCGGCAGCCGCATCTTCATCGCCGAGCCGGTGGCGCTGGACGAGCTGGTGCGCCAGCTGCCGGAGTTAGTCAGCGAGCGCCAGTGGTTCGACTGGGACGAGCGCGAGGAGCGGGTGCGGGCCGAGCGCCAGCAGGTGATCGGCGAGCTGGTGCTCGGCCAGCGGCCGTTGACCGAGCTGTCGGACGAGCAGAAGGGGCGCTGCCTGTTGCAGGGCATTCGTCGCAAGGGGCTGCATGTGCTGCCCTGGGACGAGGGCAGTGAAGGCTTGCTGGCCCGATTGCGCTGCGCCCGCGACTGGCTGCCGGACGAGGGCTGGCCCGCCGTGGACGACGAGAGTCTGCTGGCCCGGCTGGAGGAGTGGCTCTTGCCAGCCCTGAGCGGCATGACCCGGCTGGAGCAGCTCAAGAGGCTCAACCTCTCGGATCTGCTGCGCCAGTCCCTGCCCTGGCCCTTGCCAAAACGGCTGGACGAGGCGCTGCCGAGCCACTTCAGCGCGCCGACCGGCAGCCGGGTACGGATCCGCTATCAGCCGGGGCAGGCCCCGGTGATCCCGGTGCGCATCCAGGAGATGTTCGGGCAGGGCACCACCCCCTGTGTGGCCGATGGCCGGGTGCCCCTGGTGGTGGAGCTGCTCTCCCCGGCCCAGCGGCCGCTGCAGATCACCGCCGATCTCGCCGCCTTCTGGGCGGGCTCCTACGAGCAGGTGAAGAAAGAGATGAAGGGGCGTTACCCCCGCCACTACTGGCCGGACAATCCCCTGGAGGCCATGCCGACCCGGGTCACCAAGAAGAAGATGGGGTTGTAGGTGGGGGCTGGCATGGGGAAGCCCAACGCCAGCAGACGGCCCTCACCCTCTCCCAGGGGGAGAGGAAACCGAGCGAGCCTGGTGTTTGCTCCCTTCTCCTCTCCCTTTTTCAAAGACATGGGAGAAGGGTTGGGGATGAGGGGGCATCCCTTTGCCTGGCGAAGCGAAACCCAGGATCCAGGTTCGATTGGTTAAGCCCGATCGGACGTTCGCGCATGCGACATCACAAGTAGAAAGGAAAGCAAAGAGGAATTATGGCAACGCAACAACGCAAGCGTACCCCCAAGAAGGCGGCGCCCAAGCGCACCATCTGGCGCACCCTGTTCTGGCTGGGCTTCAAGCTCTCCCTGGTGGTGGCGGCCTTCATGGTGGTGTTCGGCATCTATCTGGATACCAAGGTGCGCGAGCGTTTTGACGGGGAGAAGTGGCAGTTGCCCGTGATGGTCTACAGTCGTCCGCTGGAGCTCTACCCCAGCCAGCGCCTCTCCCAGACCCAGATGCTGCGGGAGCTCAACATGCTGAGCTACAAGCAGGTGCGCCAGCCCCACACCCCGGGGGAGTATGCCGTGAGCGGCAACCGCATCGAGCTGGTCCGCCGTCCGTTCGAGTTCCATGACGGCGCCGACGGCGCCCGTGGCCTGCGTCTCACCTTCAACGGGGCGCGGCTGGAGGGGATCCAGTCCCTGGAGAACCAGCGTCAGCTAGGTTATGCCCAGATGGACCCGGTGTTGCTGGACCGCCTCAACACAGAGGATCGGGAGGATCGCCTGCTGGTACGCCTCTCCGAGGTGCCGGACAGCCTGCTGGTCACCCTGCTGACCACAGAGGATCGGGACTTCTACCAGCACGGCGGCGTCTCCCCGGTGGCCATCATGCGCGCCATGGCGGCCAACCTGCTGGCGGGTCGCACCGTGCAGGGGGGCAGTACCCTCACCCAGCAGCTCGCCAAGAACTTCTTCCTGACCCGGGAGCGCAGCCTGTGGCGCAAACTGCAGGAAGCCTATATGGCGGTGCTCATCGACTACCGCTACAGCAAGGACGAGATCCTGGAGGCCTACCTCAACGAGGTCTATCTGGGGCAGAACTTCTCCCAGGGGGTCTATGGCTTCGGGCTCGCCTCCTACTTCTACTTCGGCATTCCGGTCAACGAGCTGGACATCGATCAGGTGGCCCTGCTGGTGGGCATGGTGAAGGGACCCTCCTATTACGATCCCTGGCGCTTCCCCGAGCGGGCCAAGGCGCGTCGGGATCTGGTGCTCAAGCTGCTGATGGATCACGGCAGCCTGACCCAGGCCGAGTATGAGCTGGCCAGCAAGCAGCCCCTTGGCATCATCACCCGGGGCCAGATGAGCTATGGCCGCACCCCGGCCTTCATGGGGCTGCTCAAGCGGGAGATCCAGAACCGCTTCGGCCCGGATCTGCTCAAGCAGTCCGGCCTCAAGATCTTCACCAGCCTGGATCCCATCGCCCAGCACGCCGCCGAGCAGGCGGTGCAGACCGGCCTCGCCACCATAGAGAAGCAGCGCGGCAAGAAGAAGCTGGAGGCGGCCATGGTGGTCTCCGACTGGCACAAGGGCGAGGTGGTCGCCATGGTGGGGGGACGGGATCCCCGTTACGCCGGCTTCAACCGTGCCCTGGATGCCCGTCGCCAGATAGGCTCCCTGGTGAAACCGGCTGTCTATCTCACCGGTCTCTCCAACGGCCTGACCCTGGGCACGCCGCTGAAAGATCAGCCGATCCGCATCCGCGGTCAGGATGGCCAGATCTGGACGCCGCAGAACTACGATCGCAAGTTCCGCCAGAGCGTGCCGCTGATGGAGGCGCTCGCCAGCTCCCTCAACGTGCCGACCGTCAACTTGGGGATGCAGGTGGGGCTCGACAAGGTGGTAGACACCCTGCACAAGCTGGGGGTCCAGCAGGAGATCCAGCCTTATCCGTCCCTGGTGCTGGGGGCGGTGGCGCTCTCCCCCATGGAGGTGAACCAGATGTATCTGCCCATCGCCAATCAGGGGCTGACCCAGCCGCTGTCGGCCATCCGCGCCGTGGTGAACGGCGATGGCAGCCAGCTCTATCAGCATGACGAGACCGCCAAGCGGGTGACGGATCCCCAGGCCAGCTGGCTGACCCTGTTCGCCATGACCAAGACGGTGAGCCAGGGCACGGCCCGGGCGCTCGGCGCCAAGTTCCCCGGCGCCACCATGGCCGCCAAGACAGGGACCACCAACGAGCTGCGGGACTCCTGGTTTGCCGGTATGGACAACAACGAACTGGTGAGCGTCTGGGTCGGCCGGGATGACAACCAGCCCGCCGGGCTGACCGGGGCCAGCGGTGCCTTGCAGCTGTTCAGCGGCTACATGAGCCAGCGCGGCGTCAACAGCCTGGGGCTGAAGATGCCGGAAGGGGTGAGCTGGGCCAGCTTCTCCCGCGCGAGCGGCGCCCGGGTCGCCAGCGACTGTCCCGGCAGCCTGCAGGTGCCGGCCAAGCTGGCGGGGCTCGGGGCTCCGGCAAGCTGCGCCAGCCCTGTCTCCAACCCGGTCAACGCGCTGGATGACTGGTTCGGCGGCTTCTTCAACTAACGAAAACGGGCAGCCCTGGCTGCCCGTTTTACAAGGATTGCCATGACACTTCCCCTGCTCGGCGGCATTCACCATGTGGCCATCATCGCCAGCGACTATGATCGCTCGCGCCACTTCTACCACCAGGTGCTGGGGCTGCCCATACTGGCGGAGACCCTGCGGGAGGCCCGCCACTCCTGGAAGCTGGATCTGGCGCTGCCGGATGGCAGCCAGCTTGAGCTGTTCAGCTTTCCCGCCCCCCCTGCACGCCCCTCCAGGCCGGAGGCGTGCGGCCTGCGGCACCTGGCGTTTCGGGTGCGGGCGCTCGAACCCGTCATCGCCCATCTGGAGCGCCACGGGGTGGCCGTGGAGCCGGTACGGGTGGACGAGCTGACCGGCAGTCGCTTCACCTTCTTCGCAGATCCGGACGGCCTGCCGCTGGAGCTCTACGAGGTCGATGCGGAGCCGGCATGAGCGGGCTTTGCTCATGAGTGCACAAGAGAGCCGCCCGGCGAACACCGGGCGGCTTTTTTCATGGGGTCAGGCCGTGGTCAGCAGGGCCACGGCGACGGCCATCACCAGGATGCCGACCCAGCCGACGGGCTTGAGGCGCTCGCCAAACAGCAGCAGGCCGCCGAGGGCGGTGCCCAGGATGCCGATGGCGCCCCAGGTGGCATAGGCCACGGCGAGATCTATCCTGCCGGTGCTCACCGCCTCACTGAGCAGGGTAAAGGCACAGAGCACCAGCAGTATGCCGAGCAGGCCCCAGCCCTTGTGGCGAAAACCGAGGGAGCGGTTGATGGCCATGTTGGCCCCCACATCCAGCAGGGCGGCGCCCAGTACGATGATCAACGGGTGCATGGAAGCTCCTTGGCCGTAGTTGCATCAAGCGGCTCGGCATGGGTTTCCCCCAGGGTCACCATAACAATGCCCACTATTGCCAGCGCCAGCCCGATCCACTCCTGCACACTCAGCTCGTAGCCCAGGAACAGCACGGAGACGGCGGTGATCAGGGCGATTCCCAGCCCCTCCCACAACGCGAACGCAATACCAATGGAGATTGTTTTGGCGGCCTTGGCCAGCAGCAGGTAGGAGAGGGCGATGAGCAGCCACATCGGCAGATGGTGGAGCCAGCCGGTCTCACTCTCCGGGATCAGGGCCATGGTGGAGGTGCCTGCCACCTCGGTCAGGATGGCCCCCGTCAGGAAGAGGCGGGCCAAAAGCAGGGGACTGAATGACATGGGGTTTCCTTCTGTTGCTGCGACGAGGGAGAGGATAGCCGCAGCCGGGGCAGACCTGGGCATCGCTGAGCGTCGATAATTACGGCGCTACGGGTTTGCCTTGGGGAAGGGGGGCGGCGTAAGGTAAAGATGGAACAAGCTGCCACCAGAGCGCGACCATGAAGCTTTATCAGATACAACTCTTTGTAGAATCAGCAGACAGTGGTTCGATTGCCAATGCCGCCAGACGCCTTGGCAAGAGCCGGAGCGCCGTCAGCACGGCGATCGCCTCCCTGGAAGTGGAGCTTGGCGTCGACCTTTTTGAACGAGGGGCCAACCAGAGCCGACTCACCGAGATAGGGGAGCAGGTGCTGGACGACTGCCGGCGGCTGCTGCAGGCGGCCAACAGCCTCAAGCTCAAGTGCGAGCACCACGCCTCCGGGGCCGAGGTGGCGCTGCGGGTAGCGCGGGATGACGCCATCCCGGAGCCGGTCTGGCGCGAGATGCTGGGGGCGCTGCGCCATCAGTTTCCCGGCACCAGCATCTCCCTGGTGCTGGCCTCGCCCCCCGAACTGCCAGCCTTGGTGGAGGAGGGGTTCGTGGATGCCGCCTTCGGCCTCATCACCGAGGATCAGGAGCGTAGCGGCCTCAACATAGACGTGCTCAACCCCATCCGCACCCTGATGGTGGTAGCGCCCAGCCACCCGCTGGCGGGGTTGAAACGGGTGCTGCAGCAGGATCTCACCGATCAGACCCAGGTCACCCTCTCCTATGTGGACGAGTTCTCGGTCAAGAGCCTGCTCCCCATCGGCGGCCAGCACATCGGGTTGTCGAGCTTCGAGCTGATGCGGGATGCCGTGCTGGACGGTCTCGGCTGGGCGGTGCTGCCCTCACCGCTGATCCAGAGCCAGCTGCGCCAGGGGGAACTGCTGACTCTGAAGCACAAGTTCAGCCTGCAGTGGCGCGATTACGGGGTCTATCTGTCGGAAAACGCCCATCACGGCAAGGTGCTGGCCTGGCTGAAGAAGGCCATCGAGGCCTACCTCGAACCCTTCGAGTAGCCCCTTTCGGCAGGAGAACGACAACAGGGGCCGCTGGCCCCTGTTGCTTGAGACGGCCAGGGGTCAGCGCAGGGCGTGACGGGGGGCGGGCTGGCGCTGGCGAAAGGGCAGCAGGAGCAGGCCGAGCAGCAGATCCCCCAGCAGGGACGCGAGCAGTCCCGCCGCCACACCGCAGAAGATGGCGGCCTGCTTGAGGGGCACCACATAGCCGTAGTTGCGCAGGGTGTCCTGCCAGAGCTGGGAGTCCGCCTGCAACAGCAGGTGGGAGACTTGCAGGTACCAGGGCCTATCCTGGAAGGCGCGCTCCTGCTGCAGGTGGCGCTGCTGGCTCACCAGTTGCTGCAGGCTGGTGGCATCCTGGGTGAAGACGGGATCCTGGCTGGCGCCGTAATGGGCGACCAGGGCGTCGAGATCGCCGCCAAAGTGCTGATCCGCGGTGCGCTGGAAGGGGGCCAGACTGAGGCCGGCCTGCTGCAGGCGCGCATCCAGCCTCTGGTAGTAGAGATCGACGATCCCCGGTATCTGCACGCCCGCCAGCAAACCGAGGGCAAACAACATCATGCGAAGGTAGCTGCGCATAGCCATCATCCTGAGTAAAAAGAGCCTCATACCAGCCGCAAGCCCTGGCGCGCCAAGGTGGCGCTGGCCGCTCCCGTAATCCGGGGCTATGGGTATAAACAAGATTCAATAGAGCATTGTTTGTTACATGAATTCCCATATTTTGGTGATTCGCTCAAGTCACCGGGAGGCTGGCCTAGAATCACCGCTTTTTGAAGGAAGACTCGGCATGAGCAAGTTCATACCTTTCTATCTGATCGGGGGCCTGATTGCCCTCAGTTGGGCCACCCTGCCGGGTCATGGCCCCTGGGATCACTGGGATCTCGCCACCTTCCAGCTGGTTAACGGCTGGCTGGGTGAATCCGCCCGCTGGGCCGATCTGGTGGCCATCACCAACAATCGCCTGTTCGATCTGGCCACCCTGGGCTGCATGGGGCTGATCCTGGCCACCTGCTTCTTCCGGGCCCGGGGTGAGGGGCGCCGTCGCCTGGTGGCCATGGGGATCGTCATGTTGCTGGGGGCCCTGGTGATCAATCAGCTCGGTCACCTGCTGCCGGTCAGCCGTCCCAGCCCCACCCTGATGGTGGACGGGGCACTGCGGCTGACCGAGCTCAGCACCATTCCGACCAAGGACTCTGCGGGCGACAGCTTCCCCGGTGATCATGCGCTGTTTTTGATGATCTTCGCCGGCTTTGCCCTGCGTTACCTGCCGCGCCGGGCCGCCGTGATCGCCGTGCTGATGGTGCCCCTGTTCTCGGCTCCCCGCATCCTCGCCGGTGCCCACTGGCTGACGGACGTCTATGTCGGTGCCCTCTGCCTCGCCCTCATCTGCCTGCCACCCTTGCTGCTGACCCCATTGTCGGATCGGCTGATCGACCGCCTGGCTCCCAGGCTGCCCCGCTGGATCTCCTGAGGCCGTTGCGGCCGGGATGACGGAAGGCAATAAAAAGAAGGCGGGTGACCGCCTTCTTTTGCTTATGCCCATCGGTGCTGTGGTCGTCGCGAAATGACCAGGACTACGCCCGATGAGTGCGGGCTTGCGCCCTCAACGACAAGTATTGGCAGAGTCATTCGAGCTTTACCATCAGAAACTGACGGGGCAAAACGTTTGCATCCGATGAAAGCGTGATCCAGACCAGGATCTTTTCTGTGGGCTGCCTTAGAATCGCCGCCCGTTGCTGGAGGTCCCCCTATGCTTGTCACTTTTCTACGCCTGTTGTTTATCGGTTGCGCCCTGGTCTTTATCTTCATGCTGATCCACGCCTGGTGGCACAAGCGGCGCCGGGGCGAGCTGGAGTCCACCCCCTTCTGGCCGGTGGCGACCATCGGCTTCGTCGCTAACTTTCTCGACACCCTTGGGGTCGGCAGCTTCGCGGTCAAGACCGCCTGCTACAAGCAGTTCAAGCTGATCGACGATCGCCTGCTGCCGGGCACCCTCAACGGTCAGTGCGTGCTGCCGACCGTGACCCAGTCCCTCATCTTCATCGGCGTGGTCAAGGTGGATCCGCTCACCCTCATCAGCATGATGGCCGCCGCCGCCGCGGGCGCCGCCTGGGGGGCCCGTCATGTGGCCTCGTTCGATCGCCAGACCATCAGGCTGGTGATGGCGGTCTCCCTGCTGGTGGTGGCCGGACTCATCTTCGCCGGCCTGCTGGGTCTGTTCCCGCTCGGGGGCGAGGCCATGGGGCTCAGTGGCTACAAGCTGGGAATAGCCCTGCTCGGCAACTTCCTGTTCGGGGTGCTGATGAATGTGGGCATAGGGCTGTTCGCCCCCTGCATGACGCTGGTCTATCTGCTGGGGATGAACCCGCTGGCGGCCTTCCCCATCATGATGGGGTCCACCGCCGTGCTCAGCGTCTTCTCGGCGGGCACCTTCATCCGCAAGGGGGCCTTCGATGCCAGGGCCGTGCTGGCGGTGGCCCTCTTCGGTCCCATCGGCGTGGTACTGGCGGCCATGCTGGTACAGTCCATGGACATGGAGATGCTCAAATGGCTGGTGGCCTTCATCGTCATCTACACCTCCTGGACCATGTACGCATCCTGGCAGGCGGCGCGCCGTCAGCCCGACATCCAGGTTGAAGCACAAGCCCAGCTGAGTGAGGCTCCCCGCTAGCCGTCTCCAATCCACAGGAAGCCTGTCAGGGCGAGGAGTTATCTCGCCCGTCTGAAGCCACTGCGTCGCCGAGGCAGAAGGCCTGCCCCTGACTCGCCGCCACTGGTCAGGGGCCGCTGACTGGAGGCGACCAGAGCGGCCTCGGCCTTGGCGCCGAGAAAGACATAGAGCCCCAGCGCCAGCAGCAATCCCACGGCGCAACCCATTACCCCCACCGCAGGCCAGAGCAGTTCGTTCTGGCCGAGGGATCCCTTGAACAGCAGCAATAGCCCCTCGATGGAGACCGCGATCAGGATGGCGGCGATGAAGCGGGTGATGGTGCGGCGAATGGCGCTGTGGCGGAAGATGTCCTTATGCAGCAGCACCTCCTCCTCCAGTATGGTCTTGCCGAGATCGAACACCGCCAGCGCCAGGGTCAGGAAGATGATGGCGCTGAAGGCGCCGAGCCGGTTCTGCTGGGTGCCACACAGCAGCAGATAGAGCTGCTCGAGGCCATGCCAGATCAGGGTTCCCACGATGAGAAACAGCGCCAGGCTCAGGATCACGTAGACGGCCCTGAACCAGGGGATGGCACGGCGCCGCTCCCTGTCCCCCATCAGCCAGGCGATCAGCTGGTGCAGATTGATCTCAAGCTCGCGGCCATGACCCTGCACCCTCAGCCTCAACTGCCCCTGGGGGGCCGGAATGGGGGGAAGGATCCTCGCGCTTGCCTGGCTCTGGCCCAGGCTCTGCACGCTCAGCACGAAGGGATAGCCCTTGAGGGCCTCCTGGGGGAGGGTGAGCAGTCCCAGCAACAGGGGGGTCAACTCGGTTTCGTACTCCTGATAGCGCCGCAGCACATCGATGGGGCTCATCTCTGCCATATGGACCTCGGTCAAGTGGGCTCCTGAGTAAGGCAGTGCAAATAGTGGGCCCGCTTTATGACAGCCAGTGTGGCCGCGAATGCACCAGCAAGTGGCAAACGCCGGCGAGAAGAGAGAGGGGGCTGCACCAGAAGGGGGCTCTGGCAAGGCGAGACGACAGCAGTAACAAAAAAGGGCCCTTCGCGGGCCCTTGGTTCATGCTGGCAGGGCTCAGCCCGCCAGTTTGGCGAAGCTGCGCTCGGCGGCGGCCAGGGTGTGTTCAATCTCCTTGTCCCCGTGAGCCAGGGACAGGAAGCCCGCCTCGTAGGCACTCGGCGCCAGATAGACACCTTCCTCAAGCATGAGATGGTAGAAGCGCTTGAAGCGCTCCATGTCGCAGCGGGTGACCTGCTCGTAGCGGGTGATCTCGGTCTCTTCGGTGAAGAAGAAGCCGAACATGCCGCCCACGTAGTTGATGGCGAGCGGGATGCCGTGCCTGGCGGCGGCCGCTTTCAGCCCTTCCGCCACCCGGGCAGTCTTGGCGCTCAGCTGCTCGTAGAGGCCTGGCTCCAGCAGCAGGTCCAGCATGGTCAGACCGGCAGCCATGGCCACCGGGTTGCCGGAGAGGGTACCCGCCTGATAGACGGGGCCGGTCGGGGCTATGTATTGCATCACCTTCTTCTTGCCGCCGAAGGCGCCCACCGGCATGCCGGCCCCGATGATCTTGCCGAGGGTGGTGAGGTCGGGATCGATATTGTAGTGGCCCTGGGCGCCGCGCAGGGAGACGCGGAAGCCGGTCATCACTTCGTCCAGGATCAGCAGGGCGCCGAACTCGTCACAGATGGCGCGCAGTCCTTCCAGGAAGCCGGGCACCGGCGGGATGCAGTTCATGTTGCCCGCCACCGGCTCGACTATGATGCAGGCGATTTCGCTGCCGTACTGGGTGAAGGCCTCGCGCACCGAGTCCAGATCGTTGAACACGCAGGTGAGAGTGTGCTTGGCAAAGTCGGCCGGAACGCCCGGGCTGTTGGGCTGACCCAGGGTCAGGGCGCCGGAACCCGCCTTCACCAACAGGGAGTCGGCGTGGCCGTGGTAGCAGCCCTCGAACTTGACGATCTTGTCCCGGCCGGTATAGCCGCGGGCCAGCCGGATGGCGCTCATGGTCGCCTCGGTGCCGGAGTTGACCATACGCACCTGCTCCATGGAGGGGACGATCTGGCGTACCTTCTCGGCCATCAGCACTTCGATCTCGGTGGGGGCGCCGTAGCTCAACCCCTTCTCAACGGCCTTGATGACGGCGGCCTTGATGGCCGGGTGGTTGTGACCCAGCAGCATGGGGCCCCAGGAACCGATGTAATCCACATAGGCCTGGCCATCCACGTCATAGAGGTAGGCGCCATCGGCGTGATCGATGAAGCGGGGTGTGCCGCCGACCCCATTGAAGGCGCGGACCGGTGAGTTGACGCCGCCCGGAATGGTCTGGCGGGCCTGTTCAAACAGCTGATCTGATTTTGACATGGATCATCCTTAATGGGATTTTGGTCGTCACCCGGGCGCAGGCGGTCGATTGCGGCTCGGCAGGCTGTGGTGGGAGGAGTATGCTTTGCGCTCTCGCCACCCGGACTCCCGGTCTGCACCCGTGATAAATGAAACGGGCCGACTATAGCAGAAAGGCCCTGTGCTGGGCAGCCGAGCCGAGGCCGGGTGTTTTCCGACCCTCGTTAGATGAGCGTGAATACCCATGGTGCAACAAGCTATCCCCCCTCGCGAGGCGACCACACAAGGCCGCCCTCCTGCCCTGCAGCGTCTGATCCAGCGGGACAAGATGCCGCTGCTGGTGCTCTTGCTGGCCGCCCTGGTCGGGGTTCTGGCCGGACTGGTCTGCGGGTTGTTTGAATCCGGTGTGCACTGGCTGGCACAGCAGCGAGTCCTGCTGCTGGCGGATCGCCCCTGGTGGCAACTCGGTCTGCTGGGCTTTGGTTTCAGCGCCCTGCTGGGGTTTGTCGGCTACTTCCTCACCCACACCTTCGCCCCGGAAGCGGGTGGCTCCGGCATTCCCGAGATCGAGGGGGCCATGGACGAGCTGCGCCCGGTGCGCTGGTGGCGGGTCTTGCCGGTCAAGTTTTTCGGCGGCATCTGTACCCTGAGTTCCGGCATGGTATTGGGGCGGGAGGGGCCCTCGGTACAGATCGGCGGCAACCTTGGCAAGATGGTGGCGGACATCTTCCGCCTGCCGAAGGAACATGGCCATGCCCTGCTGGCGGCGGGGGCGGCGGGCGGTCTGGCTGCCGCCTTCAACGCGCCGCTGGCGGGGATACTCTTCGTGATGGAGGAGATGCGGCCGCAGTTCCGTTACTCCTTCCTCGCCATCAAGGCGGTGGGGATCTCGGCCGTCATGGCGACCCTGATGCTGCAGAACATGAAGGGGCAGGCGCCCGTCATCAGCCTGCCCCACTACGACGCCCCGGCCCTGAAGGCGCTCTGGCTCTTCCTCTTCATGGGGGGCTGTTTCGGCGTGCTGGGCTTCGTGTTCAACAAGCTGGTGCTCGCCTGTCAGGACGGCTATCTGGCCCTGCACCAGAACAAGCGTCACCGCTTCGTCGCCATCGGCATGCTGGTGGCGGGTATTTTCGGCGTGCTGTCGCTGTTTGCCCCCTCGGTGACCGGTGGGGGAACCGAGCTGATCCCTCATCTGGTGGGGAGCGACTATGGGATGGCGACCCTCTTCCTCATCTTCTCGGTGCGACTGATCGCTACCCTCATCTGTTTTTGTTCGGGCGCCCCCGGCGGCGTCTTCGCCCCGACCCTGGCACTCGGCACCCTGTTCGGGGTGGTCTTCGGTCACCTGTTCCATGCGGCCTTTCCCGATCTGGGCATAGAGCCCGGCGCCTTCGCCATCGCCGGCATGGGGGCGCTGTTTGCCGCCACAGTGCGGGCCCCTATCACCGGCATAGTGCTGGTGACCGAGATGACGGACAACTATCAGCTGATCCTGCCCATGATGATCACCACCATAGGGGCCACCCTGGTGGCGCAGTGGTTGGGAGGGCGTCCCATCTACTCCCAGATCCTGGAGCGAACTTTACGGCTTGCGGCGCGTCAAAAGCGGGGAGACGGCAGCGTGGCTGCCAGTTAACTCCTTGTTTATCCGTATCAATCTGGCAAGGTCGCGTATAGTGAAGGGAAACAGGCCGTGGTTTGGCGTGCTAATAGAAGAGGCCTTATGTCCCAAATCGTGAAGGTATTGGTGGTGCTGGCGGTGGGGGCCTGCATCGGCTATTTCATCGGGAATCGGCAAGAGCTGGCCCAGAGCAGTCTGCTGACGGTGCAGCAGGAGACCCTGGAGCGGCAGAGCAAGGCCATAGGCCAGCTCAAGACGGATCTGGGGGTCAAGGATACCTTGCTGGCGACCCAGAAGGCGGCCTTCGAACAGTTGCAGAAGACCCTCAAGGATCAGGAAGCCCAGGTTCAGGAGCAGAAGCGCCAGCTGGCCTTCTTCGAGCGGATCATGCGTCCTACCGGTGATCAGGTAGGGGTGACCATCGACAACCTGACCCTGCAGGAAACCAGCGTGCCGGGTCGCTATCACTATCGTCTGGCCCTGACCCAGCCCGCCAAGAAGCGGGAGCTGTTCCGAGGCCAGGTACAAATCAGGGTCGAAGGCAGTCTGGCAGACCAGCCCAGGATCCTCAGCGGGCGTGAGCTTGGCATGAAGGTCGGGGAGGGGCGCTATGCCCTGCGCTACTTCCAGCTGCTCGAAGGCAACTGGCAACTGCCAACAGGCTTTGTGCCGGATCGGGTGAGGATCATCATCGCCAAGGAGGGGCGCCAGCCGGCCCAGGAGTTGCTGGCGGAGTGGAGTGAGGTACTCAAGCCTCTGGTGACCCAACCAGCACCCTTGCCCGTGGTGCAGTAAGAGAGTGGTGAATACTTGAACTAAATGGTCGGGTATTGGATAATTTCGCGGTTTCCATGTTTGTGGATGTAATGGTTGTGAGGTCAGTAATGAGTGCAGTAGCAGAAGCCCCGTTGCCAATCCAGATGACGGATGCGGCGGCGAACAAGGTAAAGACCTTGATTACCGAAGAAGAAAATCCCGAGCTCAAGTTGCGGGTCTACATCACTGGGGGGGGCTGCTCCGGTTTCCAGTACGGTTTCACCTTTGACGAAAAGATCAACGACGGGGATACCGTGGTCGAGAAGAGCGGCGTGACCATGGTGATCGATCCCATGAGCCTGCAGTATCTGGTTGGTGGCAGCGTGGACTACACCGAAGGTCTGGAAGGCTCCCGCTTTACCGTGACCAACCCCAACGCCTCGACCACCTGTGGTTGTGGCTCCAGCTTCTCCATCTGATTGGTCAGCAGCACACATTTGAAAGGGTCCGGCAGGGCCCTTTTCTATTTGCGCATCTCTCCCTCATATATGAACCCACTCTATATAGAGCCGGCAGCCTGGTCTGAGCGGCCCGGGTGCTGCCGAAAGTGACCTCTTATGAGCCCTATGGCGAAGGTGTTTTGCACGATCTGGTTGCGGATTAAACACTTGAACGTCTTTCTCAAAAAAACACATAGTTTTTGCTTGTCAGAAAGAATCAGATCCCTATAATGCGCCTCCATCAGCACGGCGCAGTGCGCTGCTGGTCTGGCTTGCAAAGCAACCCAGTGAGGGTTATAGTTTCAGACCCT
>NZ_CBCPLW010000024.1:0-71211 GCF_965119515.1 Aeromonas sp. Marseille-Q7275 | reverse complement strand
TTCAGCACGCGAGTCGGCAAGCCCAGTCAACAGACTGGGCTTTTTCGTACCTGCAATCTGACGGTGATGAGTGGCGAGTTGGGCGAGCAGGGGCATAAAGGGGCTTGATCGAGGCTGTTAGCGTGGGTTGGTGATTGGCCTAATATGCGTAAAAGAGATAAGCAAAGCGCTTTTTCTTTCTTCCTGATATATGTGGAAGGCGGCATTCTGTACTCAACCCAACGATATGGAGTATCACCATGAAATTGCGAATGACCGCCCTGACCCTGCTCTCTCTGCTGGCACTCGGCCAGGCCAATGCGGCCGAGGTGCGCCTGCTCAACGTCTCTTATGATCCGACCCGCGAGCTGTTCCAGGAATACAACAGCGCCTTTGCCAAGGAGTGGAAGGCCAGGACGGGGGATGATGTGGTGGTGAGCCAGTCACACGGTGGCTCCGGCAAGCAGGCCCGTGCCGTGGTGGACGGCCTGGAGGCGGACGTGGTGTCCCTGGCGCTGGCCTATGATGTCGATGCCGTGGCCAAGGCGGGTCTTACCGCCAGCGATTGGGAGGGGCGCCTTGCCAACAATGCGTCTCCCTATACCTCCACCATCGTCTTCCTGGTGCGCAAGGGCAACCCCAAGCAGATCAAGGACTGGGGCGATCTGGTTCGCAAAGATGTCGCCATCGTGACCCCCAACCCCAAGACCTCCGGCGGTGCGCGCTGGAATTACCTGGCTGCCTGGGGCTATGCCCTGAAGAAGAGCGGCACTGAAGAGGGAGCCAAACAGTTTGTCGGCGATCTGTTCAAGAACGTGAAGGTGCTGGATTCCGGCGCCCGGGGCGCCACCACCAGCTTCATCGAGCGGGGCCTCGGCGACGTCTTGCTGGCCTGGGAGAACGAAGCCCTGCTGGTGCTCAATCAGCCGGGAACCAGCGACAAGTTCGAGCTCGTGGTGCCCTCGGTCTCCATCCTGGCCGAACCCCCCGTTGCCGTGGTGGACAAGGTAGCCAAGAAGCACGGCACCGAAGCGGTCGCCAAGGGCTATCTTGACTACCTCTATTCCGACGAGGGGCAGCGGATCATCGCCAAGTACCATTATCGCCCGAGCAACCCGGCGATCCTCAAGGAGACATCGGCCCAGTTCCCGCAGCTGGCGCTCTTTACCGTCAAGGATCTGGAAGGGGATTGGGACAAGGCACAGAAGAAGCACTTCGCCCAAGGCGGGCTGTTCGACCAGATTTACCAACCGGGCCGCTAACGGTGACGGGTCCCTGTGACAACAGATAGGAGCACCATGATGAACAAGATCCTTCTGGTTCCCGGTCTGCATAACAGTGGGCCGGATCACTGGCAGAGTCGCTGGCACCAGCAATTTCCCCAGTGGCAGCGGATGCTGGGTCTGCCCTGGGACAAGCCCGACCTCACGGTCTGGAGCGCCAAGCTGGCGAGCAAGCTCAGAAGCCGCCGCAGCCGGGTCCACCTGGTGGCCCACTCCTTCGGCGCTTTGACGGCGATTGCCGCCGCCCGGCTGCAACCGGACAAGGTCTCCTCCATCCTGATAGTGGCACCTGCGGATCCGGCCCGCTTCGGCATCCCGGACGAGGCGCTGGCGGGCTCCATCAAGGTGTCCGCCCAGCTTGTCGCCAGCCGCAACGACCCCTGGATGAGCTTCGAACGTGCCGAGTATTGGAGTCGCCAGTGGCAGGTGCCGCTGTTCGATGCCGGCGAGGTGGGCCACATCAATGCCCAGTCCGGTCATGGGGAGTGGAGTCAGGGGCTCAACCTGCTGAACACCCTTCATCACAGGGCCGAGATGGTGGTGGATCCCGCCTCGACCGAATGGGGCAGGCGGGCTGCCCTCAGCTTCCGCTGACCCTCTGCCCATATGACAAGGAGAGTTCCCGCAAGATATCAGACAGGCTCGCCACCCTGATCCCATAGTGACTGTCTCCACAGTTCAGGTTTCACCGCTCCGTTTGTTAGGTCTTTTATTTATATAAAAGACCTTTTTTTCTATTTATCGCTCTAAAGGCCCTGGTTTGCCGTTGTTAGATAAAAAGGTGCTTAGCAAAGGCGTTATTGGTGTTTGTTGTCACTGGCAGTCGTGAGCAGAATCAGCGTATCGAAAGTTTTTATAACAAACGGATGTGTTATGCGATTAAGTTCTTATTCCGTCCTCCCTGGTCTGGGGCCGACCCTGGGCTTCAGTCTGCTCTACCTGAGCATACTGGTGCTGTTGCCCCTCTCGGCGCTGGTGTTGTTCGCGGTCAACAACCTGACGGCCACCGAGTTCTGGCAGGTGATAGGCTCCCCCCGGGTGCTCGCCTCCTTTCGCCTCAGCTTCGGGGCCGCCTTTGTCGCCGCCCTGCTCAACAGCCTGTTTGGGCTGATCCTGGCCTGGGTGCTGGTGCGTTACAGCTTCCCCGGTCGCCGCCTGGTGGATGCGCTCATCGACCTGCCGTTCGCCATGCCGACCGCGGTTTCCGGCATTGCCCTGTGCGCCATCTTCGCGCCCAACGGCTGGATAGGTCAGTGGGTTGCCCCCTTTGGCATCGAGCTCGCCTACAACCCCATAGGGGTGGTGATCGCCCTCACCTTCATCGGGTTGCCGTTTGTGGTGCGCACCCTGCAGCCCGTGCTGCGGGAGGCGGAGACCGAACAGGAGGAGGCCGCCGCCAGCCTTGGCGCCAATCGCTGGCAGACCTTCGCGCGAGTGTTGTGGCCTACCCTGATCCCGGCGCTGCTCACCGGCTTCGCCCTGGCGTTTGCCCGCGGGGTAGGGGAGTACGGCTCCGTCATCTTTATCGCCGGAAATTTGCCGATGGTGTCGGAAATCGCGCCGCTGATGATCATGAGCCACCTGGAGGAGTATGACTATGCCGGTGCCTCGGCCATCGCCTCCGTCATGCTGCTGATCTCGTTTGTTTTGCTGTTGATCATCAACAAGTTGCAGGCCTGGAGCTGGGCACGCATCGGAGGAAGCCGGATATGAACGCATCCAACGCAAGCCTGGATCTGGCCCTCGATGGGGCGCCTGCCACTCAGGTACGCCAGCCTGCCGTGACCCGTGAGCCCGCCTGGGTGAAGTGGCTGCTGATCAGCGTCGGGCTGGGCTGGTTCGCCGCCCTGCTGTTGCTGCCGCTGGCCACCGTCTTTATCCAGGCCCTGAGCCCGGGCCTCGCCTTCTTCTGGCATGCCATCAGCGAGCCGGATGCCCTGAGCGCCCTCGGCCTGACCGCCCTGGTGACCCTCTGCTCCGTGCCCCTCAATCTGCTGTTCGGGCTGGCGGCCGCCTGGGCCATAGCCCGCTTCCGCTTCCCGGGCCGGCAACTGCTCATCACCCTCATCGATCTGCCGTTCTCGGTCTCCCCGGTGATAGCGGGCCTGATGTTCGTGCTGATGTTCGGCAGCCGCGGCTGGTTCGGCGACTGGCTGAGCGAGCACGACATCAAGATCATCTTCGCCACCCCGGGGATCATATTGGCGACCACCTTCATTACCGTGCCCTTCGTGGTGCGCGAGCTGCTGCCCCAGATGGAGGCCCGTGGGCCGGAAGAGGAGGAAGCCGCCATCATGCTGGGGGCGAGCGGCCTGCAGATGTTCTGGCGGGTCACCCTGCCCGGCATCCGCTGGAGCCTGATGTATGGTCTGCTGCTCTGTACCGCCCGGGCGGTGGGGGAGTTCGGCGCCGTCTCCGTGGTCTCCGGCCACATTCGCGGCCAGACCAATACCCTGCCGCTGCACATCGAGATCCTCTACAACGAGTACCAGACCGGTGCCGCCTTCGCGGTGGCGAGCCTGCTGGCCCTGTTCGGGATCTTCACCCTGCTGGGGGAGACCCTGCTGGCCCGGCTGCGCACTCAGCCCACCCAGTCCCATTGATATGGCCTGGTCTGCCTGCTGGCAGGCCAGCCCGGATAACCATGAATCCGGTTTAACGGTTTAGAGAGGCAGCCATGAGCATTCAGGTACAAGGACTCAACAAGCACTTCAATCAGTACGCGGCCCTGGCCGACATCAACCTCGATTTTCACGACGGCGAGCTGGTCGCCCTGCTCGGCCCCTCCGGTTGCGGCAAGACCACGCTGCTGCGGATCATCGCCGGGCTGGAGCAGGCCGACTCTGGCAACGTCATCATCCGCGGCGAGGATGCCTCGGATCTCCACGTGCGCGAGCGCAACGTCGGCTTCGTGTTCCAGCACTATGCCCTGTTCAGGCACATGACGGTGTTCGAGAACGTGGCGTTTGGCTTGCGGGTCAAGCCGCGTTCCGATCGGCCGAATGAAGCCAGCATCCGCGCCCGGGTCAAGGAGCTGCTGGATCTGGTGCAGCTCAGCCACGTGGCCGAGCGCTATCCGACCCAGCTCTCCGGTGGCCAGCGCCAGCGGGTCGCCTTGGCGCGCGCCCTGGCGGTGCAGCCCAAGGTGCTACTGCTGGACGAACCGTTCGGCGCCCTCGACGCTCAGGTGCGCAAGGAGCTGCGCCGCTGGCTGCGGGAGCTGCACGACGAGCTGCACGTCACCAGCCTGTTCGTGACCCACGATCAGGAGGAGGCGCTGGAGGTGGCGGATAGGGTGGTGCTGATGAACGCAGGCCGGGTCGAGCAGATCGGCACCCCGGCCGAGGTCTATGACCAGCCCGCCACCGCCTTCGTGCACAGCTTCCTCGGCAGCGTGAACCTGTTCCGCGGCCGGGTGGCCGGGCAGGGGCTTGGCATAGGTGAGCAGCAGCTGGGCGGCCCCATCAGCTCCCAGCTGGCACAGGGCAGTGCGGCCATCGCCTATGTGCGCCCCCACGAGCTGGAGATATTGCCGGCGGATGCACCGGGTGGCATCAGCGCCACCATCACCCGTCTGCTGCCCATGGGGCCGCGGATCCGGGTGGAGTTGCGCGGGGATGGCGAGACCAGGGGGGCTCACTACGAGGCCGAGCTGAGCAAGGAGGCCGCCCGTGCCTTCGCCCCCGGCCAGGGGGTGCGTCTGGTGGCCCGACATGCGCAGCTCTATCCCGACTACCAGATTTGAGGGCGAGCGCCCAAGACGAGACTCTTTTCAGGCTTGCAGCCGGACTCTGATCCGGCCATCCAATAACAAGAGGACGGTGGCAGCATCCACCGCCACTCAGCGCAGGAGGCGATGAGGTGAATTTTCAGCAATTACGCATTATCCGGGAAGCGGCGCGGCGGGATTACAACCTGACCGAGGTGGCCAATGCCCTCTTTACCTCCCAGTCCGGGGTCAGCCGCCATATCCGCGAGCTGGAGGAGGAGCTGGGGCTCGCGCTCTTCATCCGTTACGGCAAGCGGCTGCTCGGCATGACGGAGCCGGGCAAGGAGCTGCTGGTGATCGCCGAGCGCATCCTGGGGGACGCCGACAATATCCGCAAACTGGCCAGCACCTTCGCCAACCGGGATTCGGGGCGGCTGCTGGTAGCGACCACTCACACCCAGGCGCGCTATGCCCTGCCCCGTGTGGTGAAGGCGTTTCGCGAGCAGTTCCCCCTGGTGCAACTGGAGCTGCGCCAGGGCAGCCCGGAGGAGATAGTGCGGCTGGTGCAGACCGGCGAGGTGGACATCGGCATCAGCAGCGAGCAGCTCGACAAGAGCGAAGGGGTGGTCGCGTTTCCCTACTACCGCTGGCACCACAACATAGTGGTGCCGGAGCAGCACCCCCTCACCGCCGAGCGGGAGCTCACCCTGGCGGCCCTGGCCCACTGGCCCATAGTGACCTATCAGGCGGGCCTGACGGGGCGGGTGCGGGTGGATGAGGCCTTCGCCGAGGCGGGGATATATCCGCAGATCCTGCTGACCGCCCAGGACTCCGACGTCATCAAGACCTATGTCGAGCTGGAGATGGGGGTGGGCATACTGGCGGACATGGCGTTCGATCCCCAGCGGGACAAGGGGCTGGTGCAGCTCGACGGCAGCCGGCTGTTTGCGCCCCACACCGCCTGGATCGGCCTCAAGCAGGGGCAGTTCCAGCACAACTTCACCTGGCAGTTCATCCAGCTCTGCAACCCCGAGCTGGCGCTGGCGGAGATCCAGGCCAGGGCCATGAGCAACGAGCCCCTGCTCGACTACCAGATCTGAATGGGGCGCATGGTCTGAAAAAGCAGGGAGCCCTTGGCTCCCTGCTTGCTTATTCGACGCTTCAGCCAGAGAGCCTCGCTCATTGGTTAGCGCTCGCTCTGGGGACCCAGCATGCGATACAGGGTGCGATCCCCCTTGATCCTGTGATGGTAGAGGGCGGCGGCCACGTGCAGCAGGACCAGCGCAGCCAGCGCCAGGCAGCCGAGGCGATGGACGCCAAAGAAGAAGGCGTTGATCTCCGGTGAGCCGATCGGGTTGGCGACCGGGTAGAGCCAGAACAGGGAGTAGCCCTGCTCCAGCATCAGGAAGCCGCTCAGCAGCACCACAAACATCAGGCCGTAGAGCAGGGCGTGCGCCAGCCTGGCGGCGGGATGGTGAGGCTGGGTCTGATCTTCGGGCAGGGGCGCGCGCCAGTGCCGCCAGCCCCAGCGCAGCAGGAAGAGCGGGGTGATCAGGGTCGCCATCGACATGTTCAACACCGACAGAAACTGAAACAGCCTGGGGTGGCTGTCGATCACCAGGTGCATCAGGTAGCCCGCCAGGGTGGCGTAGAGGATGACGGCGGCCATCAGCCAGTGCAGCAGGCGGCTCAGGGGGTCATAGTAGTCTTTCGTCATGGGATTTTTCCGACTGGGGCCTAGGGTGCAGAGAGGCACCGTGAGCCCGGATGACAGGCACAAAAAAGAGGCCGCTCGGGCCTCTTCTGCTTGCGGGGGATCAGTTCACCAGGGTCCAGGCATCCTGCCAGTTGGTGCCCACGCCGGGCTCATACTGGGTCGCCGTGCTGGTCCAGATGGTGCACCAGCCGCTGTAGGGGTAGGGTTTGCACTGGTAGATCTTGCCATCTTTCGGCTGCAGCACCTTGGTGCCTGCTGCATAGGATTTGAGTCCCTCCGGGAAGCTGTACTGGTAGTCACCGCCGCTGGCGGGATCCTTGAACATCAGGTCCAGGGTCTGCTGCAGGGGGGCACCGCCCGCCTTCGGCTTGCCCTCGATCACCAGCTGGTGGTGGCCGGCGCTCAGACCGCCGACCGCCATGGTGAAGCTCTGGCTGCTGTCCTTGATGTCGGCGCCGGTCTGGCCCTTGGCGGCGCCGCCATGGTCATACAGGGTGTTGGTGACCGCGAGATCCCCCTCGGCCGTGACGGTGAAGTTGAGGGTGACCTTGCCGTTGTCGAGCAGGTATTCGCTCTCCAGTCCGCTTACGCTGATGCTGTTGCCCACCGGGGGTTGCTGCTGCTCGAGCTGGACCTCGACCCGCTGCAGGTTGCTGCCCGCCTTCAGGTAGACGGGGTTCTGGCCGTAGACCGGGTTGAACTGGCCATCGGTGCCCTGCTGGCCTGCGCGGATCTGGCTCTGCTCGGCGTTGATCCTGGCGGCCAGATCGTGGGCCCAGTTGTTCTTCTGACCCTGCTCGGCGGAGCCTATGGTCAGCACTGTCTGCAGATCGGTGCGCTCGCCGTTGGCGTCGAATACCCGGGTCTTGGCCTTGTCGCCGACCACCAGATCGGTGGAGGGGTAGATGGTCCCGCCCTGGCTCCAGGTCAGCGGCGGCTGGGTGCCGCCATCGAACTGGGCGTCGATGAGGTTGTAGAAGCTGTTGGCTGTATCGCCCACCTCCCAGACCCCGAGGATGACCTGGTAGCCGGTGCGCGCCGGCAGGGTGCACTGATGGGTGACCTGCTTGGGCGGTTGCACCATGCCCCCGTCGATGACGCAGAACGGATTGAGATCGAAGGAGTCCCTGGTCAGGGGCTGGTTCGGGTTCCACTCCTGCTTGGTGAGGTAGTAGCGCCAGTTGCGGGTCACGTGGTTGGCGGTGAAGGTCCAGCCGATGGCGAAGGGCCCGGCCTGCACCTGGCGCTTGGTCCAGCGATCGCTGGTCTGGACATCGAGTTCACCGAATTGCGGATGCCCGGCCGAGGCGATCTGGCCGTCGGCGGGGCCGCCATCGGGGAAGCCGGACGGCGCCTCCAGGCTCTGGGGCTCCCATTGAATGGCGCCACACTGGCTGTTGCCGCCGGTCTTGCACAGATAGTTGCGCCCTTCCGGCTGGCTGATGTAACCGTGGGCGAGCACGCCGCCGCTGGCCAGCAGCGCCAGCGCCGCGGCCACATGATTGAGTTGAATTTTTGCTGCCATACATTCCTCTGTTCGGTGATGTGGGCAGTCAAGTTGGCAGGGGAATTCCCCGTGACACACCTGGGTGTGGCAACCCCGCTATCCTGGACGACATGTCTTTAGACCGGAGGCTTTGCGTCCTGGCCTTTCAACCAGTTTGCCAAATGACTACATAAAGGGTCAGGGTGCCGCCCTTGAGGACGGCGCCACCATGATGGCTTCTTTTGATTAAATTATTAAGTGTAAATCTTTACAGCTTGACCTCATCGGAGTAGAGCAAACACTTAACACTCTGTTTTTAAAATTATATTTAATTCATCAAGTTGGGTTTTGCTTCGCCAGCTCTGTCAAAAGATGCAAAATCGCGACATTTTTCATCAATGAAAAAATCCCCTGCCGGCGAGGCCGGCAGGGGATGGGACTGTGTCAGACGGTCAGTGGTGCGGGTACTGGTCTGTGCGGCGGGTGGACGAGGGGCGCAGGGCCTGACCGGGCGCCAGATCCCGGGGGAGGCCATTGCCGAGCCTGAACACCGCCAGCCGCTCGTCCAGGCTGCGCGACAGTCCGGCCAGCAGCTCGCTCTCCTGGGCCAGCTGGGAGGCGGCCTGGGACATCTCGAGCGCCGAGTCGTTGATGCCGTTGACGTTGCGGTTCATGTCTTCCGCCACCATGCTCTGCTGCTCCGCCGCCGTGGCGATCTGGGTCGCCATGTCGCTCACGTGCTGGATGTGGTTGACGATGAGGGAGAGATCCTGCCCCGCCTTCTCGGACTGGCCGACGCTGCTCTCCGCCAGCTTGCGGCTGGCATCCATGGCGCTGGCGGCGGTCACCGCCCGCTGCTGCAACTGGGTGATGGTGCTCTGGATCTCCTCGGTGGAGTGGCGGGTGCGGCTGGCCAGCTGGCGCACCTCGTCGGCCACCACGGCGAAGCCGCGACCCTGCTCGCCGGCCCGGGCCGCCTCTATGGCGGCGTTGAGGGCCAGCAGATTGGTCTGATCCGAGATGGCGCTGATGACGGCGGTCACCTCCCCTATCTGCATCACCCCCTCCTTGAGTCGATTGACCTGATGGGTAGCCTGCTCCACCTCGGTGGCGAGCGCCTGGATGCCGTGCACGCTGGCGTGGACGTCTTCGTTGCCGAGCCCGGCCTCGCTGGTGGCGTCCCGGGTGTCGCGGGCCGTATTCTCGGCGTGGCCCGCCACATCCGAGATGGTGGCGCTCATCTCGTTCATGGCGGTGGCGAGCTGGGCCAGCTGATCCCGCTGGCTGTTGACCGCCTGGTTGGTCTGCTCGGCGGAGGCGGCGATGCGCAGGGCGGCATCCGCCACGTTGCGGGCTCCCTGGCTGGCTTCCAGCAGGGCGCGGCGAATGGCGTCCAGCCCCTGATTGGTGCTGGTGGCGACGGCCCCCAGCTCATCCTTGCCATGCACCGGGATGCTCACCACCAGATCCCCGGCCGCCACCTGGGCCATGGCCCCCTTGATCTCGGCGAGCGGCCTGACGATGGATCGGCTGATGGCCACTCCAAGCCACCCCATCAGCAGGATCACCAGCAGGGTGGCCCCTCCCATCAGCTCATACTGGGACCAGATGGTGGCCTCAATGTCCTGCAGCAGCACGCCCGATCCCAGGATCCAGCCCCAGGGCTGGTAGCCGGCCACCAGGGACATCTTCTGGGCCGCCTCACCGGAGGGGGAGAGCCACTGGTACTCCAGGCGGCCCTGATGGCCGCCCTTGCCGAGATCCACCATGCGCTGCCAGTGGGATTCGGCGGGCGTTCCGCCCATCTGCTGGCCGACCAGCTCGGGCTTGGCAGGGTGCACCACCACGTGGCGATCCTCGTCCAGCACGAACAGATAGTTGTCCCCATCGAAGCGCATGCTGTCGAGCATGGCCTTGGCTTGTGCCTGGGCCTCTGGGGCGGGCAGGGTGGCGGCCAGGGTCTGGATCCGGCTCATGGCGAGATCCAGCACCGCCTGCAATCTGGCTTCCCGCTCACTCATCAGGTTGCGATGCAGGGCACTGGCGGAGATGAGCAGCAGTGCGATGAAGCCGACCAGCGCCACCGAGAGCAGCAGCATCAGTTTGCGACTCACGGCGATATCACCGAGCTTGAACATAGTCTTTTCCTTCTTTCCCGTGCGGATCTGGTGAGGGCCAGTCAGCTGGCTGGCCTTGATTGTTTTGCGTTTAACATTTATTTAACTTTCAAGAGGTTGTGATGGTTGATTGCCAATTGAGTGTGTTGGCAACCAGTATAGCCAGCAGACAGAAACCCTCGCTTTTGGTAGCGTGGTCTGGCGCATCCCGGCGCACCATTTGCCGGCTCTATTTGCAGGAAGTGTGAATGAGTTGGCATTTCACCAAAAAGGAGTGGGCGCCCCCGTGGCCGCCCCATAACAAGAGGGAATTTATGAGTTCCATTGCCAGGAATTACTTGAACCAGCTCAACGCCGACTACCTGCGAGTACACAGGCGCAAGGAGGATCTGTTCTGGTCCACCTACATGGGCATCAGCGACGATCAGGCCGGCTTCACCGCCGCCGAGCAGGCCTACAAGGCGTTCTGCGCCGATCCTGCTCGTCTGCTGGTGCTGCGGGAGATGCTGGCCCAGGCCGAGGAAGAAGAGCTCAAGCGCGGTCTGGGAGGCTGGATAGCCTTCTTCGAATGCAACGTCATCGAAGATCCGGCCGCCGCCGCCCTGATGGACGAGCTGGTGGCCGCCGAGGCGGATCTGTTCGCCCGCCGCAAGGGGCTCAAGCTCACCCTGCTGGACGAGCAGGGCCAACAAGTGGCCGGCAGCCTGCCCGCCGCCAGCACGGCGCTGGCCGCCAGTAGCGACGAGGCGGTGCGCCAGAGTGCGCTCGCCATGTTCCATACCCTGGAGCAGTGGGTGGTCGGCAACGGCTTTCTCGAGGTGGTGGCCCTGCGCAACCGCTTCGCCCGGGCCATGGGCTATCGGGACTACTTCGACTACAAGGTGCACAAGAACGAGCAGATGAGCCCGGAGCAGCTGTTCGCCGTGCTCGACGACTTCATCGCCCGCACCGAGCAGCGGGTGCACCAGAGCCTGGCGGAGCTGAAATCCGCCAAGGGGGAGGCGGCCCTGCTGCCCCACAACCTGCGCTACAGCGTGAGCGGCGACGTGACCCGCCAGCTCGACCCCTATGTGCCCTTCTCCCGGGCGCTGAAGGATTGGGTCCAGAGCTTCCGCCGCCTCGGCATCCAGTATCGCGGCGCCACCCTGACCCTGGATCTGCTGACCCGGGAGGGAAAATACGAGAACGGCTTCTGTCATGGCCCGGTGCCGAGCTTCTGGCAGGAGGGGGAGTGGGTCCCGGCGGTGGTCAACTTCACCAGCCTGGCGGATCCGGCCCAGGTGGGCAGCGGCTGGAGCGGCCTCAACACCCTGTTCCACGAGGGGGGCCATGCGGCGCACTTTGCCAACGTCACCGGCAACGCCCCCTGCTTCTCCCAGGAGTTTCCGCCCACCTCCATGGCCTATGCCGAGACCCAGTCCATGTTCTGCGACAGCCTGCTGGACGACGCCGACTGGCTCAAGGGCTATGCCAGGAACGCGGCGGGGGAGGCGATTCCCGACGATCTCATCAAGGGGATGATAGAGGCGCGCCAGCCGTTTCGGGCCTTCAACGAGCGCCAGATTGCGCTGGTGGCCTACTTCGAGCGGGATCTCTACGCCATGGCAGAGAGCGAGCGCACTCCCGAGGCGGTGCTGGCGCTGGCCCGTCGCTGGGAGCGCCAGATCCTGGGGGTGGAGAGCCCGCGCCCGCTGCTGGCCATTCCGCACCTGCTGAATCAGGAGTCGGCCTGCGCCTATCACGGCTACCTGCTGGCGCTGATGGCGGTGGAGCAGACCCGTGCCTACTTCCTGGGGCGCGACGGCTACCTCACCGACAACCCGCGCATCGGGCCGGATCTGGCCGCCCACTACTGGGGGCCGGGCAACGGCATGACCCACGATGAGACGCTCAGGAGCCTCACTGGGGAAGGCTTCAGCGCCGCTCCTCTGGCCGAGGCGTGCAACCAGAGCGTGGCACAGGCGTGGGCGACGGCCGCAGCCTGCATGACGGCGGCGAGCCAGCGCCCGCTGGCAGGGGAGGGGACGCCCCTCGACGCCCACATCCGGGTGATGCACGGCGCCGAGCTGATAGCCGACAACCTCGAATCGGAGACCCGCATGCTGGCCGACTTCGAGGCCTGGATCCGCCAGCATTATCAGCGCGAGCCCGCCGCCGCCCGGTGAGACACTCCTCGACCAGCAAGCCCTGCCCATCGGCAGGGCTTGTTCATTTCAGCGGGAAGCAAGCCTGGCGAGGCGGGACGGGATCTTGGCCGCGGCGCAAGATGTGCCTGTTTTTTGCGCCATCTATCTGTTTTGGCTATTAATTATGGTGATGCGCAGAGGCTTTGGCTGAGCGCTGGCGAGGCGGGTCACAGATATGTTTCTCTGGATATATTGAGTATTCACGGCGATCCCATATCATGGCGCTCGCTCGCCGCCAGAGAGTGGCGACATTCAGATGATTAGCTAAATACAAAGCCCTGAAGGCTTGTCGAGGGATGGAAATTGAGAGCCGTATTGTTGTGTTTGCTGGGGCTGTGGCCCGCATTGAGTTTTGCCACCCTGTCCGCCGACATGGTGGTGGTCAAGAAGTCGAGCTATAGCCTGACCCTGATGAAGGATGGCAAGCCGGTCAAGCGCTATTGGGTCGCCCTGGGTCCGGCTCCCAAGGGGCACAAGCTGCAGGAAGGGGATCAGCGTACCCCGGAAGGGCGCTACACCCTCGACTACAAGAAGAGCAATTCCGGCTTCTACAAGGCTATCCACATCAACTACCCGAATCTGGACGACATCAAGCGTGCCAACGAGCTGGGAGTGCGCCCGGGCGGCATGATCATGATCCATGGTCAGCTCAACCGCATGGGGGATCGCAGGGTACAGCCGTCCAACTGGACCAATGGCTGCATCGCCGTGCTCAACCACGAGATGGACGAGATCTGGAACGCCGTCGAGCCTGGCACCCCCATCATCATCGAGCCCTGATCCTCGCCCCTCACGCCCGCTGCCCAGCGGGCGTTTTATTTCCGCCCTGGATGGCGTGACAGCCCATCCCGCGCCGTGCTAGTTTTTCCGGCTCGCGTTGGAAGTCACAAGGATGATCCCATGATGTCAGGAACGAGCCTCCCCGCGCCCGAGCGCACGGGCGTGCTCTGGTGGCGCGCCACCCTGGATATTCTCCCCCTCTCCATTTCCGTGATCCCCTGGGGGATACTGTGCGGCGCCCTGGCGTTGCAGGCGGGCCTGAGTCCGGTGCAGGCCCAGCTGATGTCGCTGCTGGTCTATGCCGGCGCCGCCCAGCTCTCGGCCACCACATTGTTCGGGGCAGGCACCCCCTTGCTGCCCATCATGGGTTCCACCATGGTCATCACCTCCCAGCATCTGCTCTACGGCTTCACCTTCCGCCGGGACGTGCTGCCGCTCTCCCTGCGCTGGCGTGCCAGCCTCGCCTTCTTCCTGACCGACGAGATGTTCGCGGTGGCACTCAAGGACAGGGAGCGCCACGGTGTCTTCAACCCCGCCTATGCCCTGATCGCGGGCTTCGTGTTCTACCTGTTCTGGAACCTGGCGACCCTGCTCGGCATCGCCGCCGGCCAGTACATCGAGGGGCTGGACAAGATGGGGCTGGACTTTGCCATCGCCGCCACCTTCATCGCCATGACCATACCCGCCATGAAGAACCTGCCCATGGTGGCGGCGACTGTGGTGAGCGGCGGCACTGCGCTGCTCACCAAGCCGCTGCTGGCGGAGATCCACATCATCATCTCGGCCCTGGCCGGCATGGTGGTGGGCTATGTATTGCACCGGATGAGGAGATGACCATGGGCTGGCTGATGATTGGCCTGCTGGCCCTGATCACCTTCTTCAACCGCTTCGCCTTCTTCTCGCGGCTGACCCGCTATCAGCCCGGTGCCGAGATGGGGGCCTTCCTCAGCTTCTCGGCCCAGTCGGTGCTGACCGCCATCTGGCTGCCCATCGTCTTCAGCTATGAGCCGGACAAGGGACTAGAGTGGGATCCGGACTACCTGGCCGCGACCCTGCTGGTGACGGTGCTGACCCTGCTGCGGCTGCCGACCCTGGTGGTGGTGGTGGTCGGCATGGGGGGCTTCTTCCTGCTGCGCTGGCAGGGGGGACTGGCGGCGCTGCTGCCCTGGTTGAGCTGAGCCGTGATCCCGCCTAACGGATGTCTCTATCAGACATCCGTTATGTTATGAATGTCACTTCAAAAAAGGCCTCTCGAGTGTGAGGATTTAGGAATCATCCGCCAAGGAGTTTCCCATGTCCCTCACCGCCAGCTGCCAGCGCATCGTGCGCGACCCCCTGCTCTCACCCGCTCAGAAGAGCCATGCCCTGGCGCTCGCCGCCGAGAATGCGCTGCCCTATCCCGCGCTGCCTGCCGAGGTGGCCGAGGCGATGGCGCAAGGGGTGCTGTGCGACATGTTCGAGGGACATGCCCCCTACAAGCCGCGCTATGTGCTGCCGGACTACCAGAAGTTCCTGCGCCAGGGCTCCCCCTGGCTGGAGCTGGCGCCGCCACGGGATTTCGACGAAGCCCTGGATGCCCTGCGCATCCTCTATCACCATGTGCCCTCGGTCACCGGCATGCCGGTCTGGCTGGGGCGCCTCGATCACCTGCTGCTGCCCTTCGTCGGGGAGCTGGATGACGAGACGCTGTATCGCAAGCTGAAAGGCTTCTGGATCTATCTGGACAGGGTGCTGCCGGATGCCTTCATGCACGTCAACATAGGCCCTGACGACAACCGTCTCTGCCGCCTGATCCTGCGCATCGACGGCGAACTCAGGCAGGTGGCGCCGAACCTCAGCCTGTTTCACGATCCCGCACAGACCCCGGACAGCCTGCTGATGCAGGGGGTGCAGAACATCGCCCTGTGCGGCAAGCCCCACATAGTCAACTACCCGATCCACAGGGAGACCTTCGATGAGCGCGGCTTTGGCATCGTCAGCTGCTACAACGCCCTGCCGCTCGGGGGCGGCGCCAATACCCTGGTGCGCCTCTCCCTCAAGGGGATGGCCGAACAGAGCGCCGACCTCGAGGAGTTCATGACGCGCTGGCTCCCCCACTACTGCGAGCAGGCCTCCCGGCTCATCGAGGCAAGGGCCGCCTTCCTGCACGAAGAGTCCGGCTTCTTCGCCAGCTTCCTGGTGGAGGAGGGCTTGATCGAGGAGGCGCGTTTCGTCCCCATGTTCGGCATCTTTGGCATGGCGGAGGCGGTGAACCTGCTGATGGATAAGGCGGGGCTGCCCGGACGCTATGGCCACGACGAGGGGGCTAACCAGCTCGGCCATCGCATCTCGGCCCGGCTCTCGGCCTGGGTGACGGCCCGGCCCCAGCCCCACGCCTGGGGCGGGCGTGCCCTGCTGCACTCCCAGGGCGGGCTCAGCCTGGACAAGGGGGTCACCCCCGGGGTGCGCATCCCTTATGGGGAGGAGCCGGATCCCGCCAGCCACCTGCTGGCCCTGGCCCCGCACCACGGCTACTACCACTCCGGGATCAGCGAGATCCTGACCCTGGATTCCAGTATCCGCCAGAACCCGCAGGCGCTGCTGCAGCTCTGCAAGGGGGCCTTCGTCCTCGGCATGCGCGAATTCAGTGCCAACGTGGCGGACAGCGATCTGGTGCGGGTGACCGGCTACATGATCCGCAAGAGCGACCTGGCCCGCTTCGCCGCCGAAGGGTCGCGGTTGCAGACCACCTGCCTCGGCGCCGAGGCGAGCGAGCTGACCGGGATCCGCCAGCGGGCGCCGCGGGTGCTGGGCCTTGAGGCAAGCCTGTGTGACTACTGAGGATGACAAGGGGAGGCGCGTGGCGACGGTCAGTCGTTGGCTGCCCTTCTCCTGCGTGGACGGGCCGGGCAACCGGCTGGTGCTCTTCCTGCAGGGGTGCAACTTTCGCTGCCCTGGCTGCCACAACCCCCACACCATAGGGCTGTGCGATCACTGTGGCGACTGCGTGCCCGGCTGCCCGAGCGGGGCCCTGACGCTGGTCGAGGGCCGCCCTGGCGAGAGAAGAGTGCGCTGGCAGGCGTCGCTCTGCACCCATTGCGACCGCTGCCTGGATGCCTGTCCCCGCAGCGCCAGCCCCAAGACCCACCAGATGTCGGTGACAGAGGTGCTGACCCTGCTGCGTCGCTACGGCCCGCTGCTCACCGGCATCACAGTCTCCGGCGGCGAGGCGACCACCCAGCTGCCGTTCGTGATCGACCTGTTTGCGGCCATCAAGGCCGCGCCGGATCTGGCCCACCTGAGCTGCCTGCTCGACAGCAATGGCTCCCTTGGCGAAACGGGCTGGCAGCGGCTGCTGCCGGTGCTGGACGGCGCCATGATCGATCTCAAGGGGTGGCGCGAGTCGGTGCATCACTCTCTCACCGGTCAGGGCCGCGAGCGGGTGCTGGCCTCGCTGCAACTGCTTGCGCGGGCGGGTAAGCTGGCGGAATTGCGGCTGCTCCAGGTACCGGGGCGCACTGATTTCATCGATGCCGATGGCAAGCTGGGGGCGGGCCTGGCCAGCTTTCTGCAAAGCCTGGGACCCGTGCCCATTCGTCTCAACGGCTTTCGCCATCACGGGGTGCGCGGGGAGGCGACGCTCTGGCAGGAGGCCGCCATGGAGGAGCTTGAGAGGTTGTCCAACGCATTGAAGGTGAAAGGATTTGGCCCTGTTTCCCTGCCGCCGCTGTGACGGGAACCGAATGTTCTGCCTCCTGAGACCCGATATGACGCAACTGTGAAGTCTGTCTATTTGGTGTGCGCAACGTGGCGGCTAGAATGGGAAAACCGCCCACCATCAACAGATACCCATGAGTGAAGCCAACGCCATTTATCGAGTGCAGTTTATTTGTCACAACGAGCGTTACGAGGTCTATGTCAGGGACGTGAATCAGGGCCAGCTGTTTGGCTTCATCGAGATCGCGAACTTCGTGTGGGACAACCACACTGCGCTCATCGTCGATCCCAGCCACGAGAAGCTCAAGAGTGAGTTTGCCGACGTCAACCGCACCCTGATCCCCATGCACCAGGTGCTGCGCATCGATCAGGTGCGCAAGCAGGGGGCTGCCCGCATCACTGAGCTTGGCAACAACGTCGCCTCCTTCCCGAGCCCCATCTACACCAAGAAGCCCTGAGCCGCCCGGCACTCTCAGGCATCCAGCTCCCGTGCGAGCTGCAGGATCCGCTGGCGGAACCACTGTAGGGCTGGATCTTCCCCCAGGGGGCCGTACCACACCAGGCTGTGGGTCACGGCGCCGTAATCGAAGGGGACGGGCCGGCTCACCAGCCCGGACGGCCTGGCCTGCCCGGCCCAGCCGTCGATGGCGGTGAGGATGAGATCGCTCTGGCGCAGCAGGGCGGCGGCACTGCCAAAGTCCGGCAGGGTGGCACCAATCAGGCGCCTTACCTGGCGCTGGGCCAGGCTCTGCTCGAAGAAGGGGTCGGCCAGCTCGCTGTCGCGAATGACGATATGGCGCCAGCTTAAGTAGGCATCCAGATCCCAGGGCTGATCCTGCGCCGGATGATCCGCGCGCAGCAGGCAGACCAGCTTGTCTTCCCGCAGCGTCTCCCATACCAGGCCAGGCTGGCTGGGCAGGGGCTGGCTCTGATCGTGGGGCAGGATCACAAAGTCGAGCTTGCCCGCCGCCAGCGCCGCCAGTCCCTGCTGATCCTTGTTCCAGATGACGGGCACCAGCCCGGGCACCTCCCGCATCAACTTCCCCAGCACGGGCCCCATGGGCCAGATCATGCTGCTTTCCCGCATCGCCAGATTCAGCTCCCCCTGCCAGCTGGCGGGGTTGAAGCCCTCCGGACTGGTGAGGCCGTTCAGCTCGCTCAACAGCCGGCGCAGGCTGGGGCCGAGCCGCTCGGCAAAGGGGGTCAGCAACAGCTGGTTGCCCTGGCGGTAGAGCAGCTGATCCCCCAGCAGCTCCCGCAGCTGGTTGAGGGTCTTGCTGACGGTGGAGGGGGTGGTGCAGAGGCGCTCGGCGCTGCGGGTGACGCTCTGGGTGTCCAGCAGCAGGTGCAGGGTCACCAGATGGCGGCCGCCGAGGCGTGAGAGCGCGATGAGATCCATGAAACCTCCCGGGATGAAGCCCGTGCGGGCGAGGATGAGGGGGGCGTCCGGCCGCAGGGATTGCCCCTCCAGCCGGAGCAAACAAAAAGCCCCGCCTGAGCGGGGCTTGCGGGGATCAGCCCTTGAGCACGGCGGCCATGGCGTCCGCCACATAGTCGACGTTGCGGCTGTTGAGGCCCGCCACGCACATGCGGCCTGAGCGCACCAGATAGACGGCGAACTCCTCGCGCAGGCGATCCACCTGCTCCGGCGTGAAGCCGGTGTAGCTGAACATGCCGCGCTGGCTGATGAAGTAGCCGAAGTCGCGGCCCGGCACCTTGGCGCTAAGCACCTCGAACAACTTCTGGCGCATGGCCTTGATGCGGGTGCGCATCTCGGTCACCTCGCCGACCCAGAGGGCGTGCAGCTCGGGCTGGCTCATCACGGCCGCGGCTACCTGGCCACCGTGAGTGGGGGGGCTGGAGTAGTTGCGGCGCACCGTGGCCTTCATCTGGCCCAGCACCCGGCTCGCCTCTTCGGCATCCTGGCAGATGACCGACAGGCCGCCGCAGCGCTCGCCGTAGAAGGAGAGGTTCTTGGAGAAGGAGTTGCTGACGAAGAAGCTGACACCGGCGGCCACCATGGCGCGGATGGCGTAGGCATCCTCTTCCAGCCCGTCGCCGAAGCCCTGATAGGCGATGTCCATAAAGGGGATCAGGTTCTTCTCGACCACCAGGGCGATCACCCGATCCCACTGGGCGCGGGAGAGATCCACCCCGGTCGGGTTGTGACAGCAGGGGTGCAGCAGCACGATGCTTTTCGCCGGCAGGGTGCCGAGGCAGTCGATCATGGCGTCGAACTGCACGCCGCCGGTGGTTGCATCGTAGTAGGGGTAGTCGTGCACCTTGATGCCGGCCCCCTCGAACATGGCCTTGTGGTTGTCCCAGGTCGGATTGCTGACCCACACCTCGGAGGTCGGGAAGTAGCGCTTGAGCAGATCGGCGCCGATCTTCAGGGCGCCGGAGCCGCCTATGGTCTGGATGGTGGCGATGCGACCCGCCTTGACCGCCTCGTGATCGGCGCCAAACAGCAGGTGCTGTACCGCGGTGCGGTAGTTGGCGGCCCCTTCCATCGGCTGATAGGGGCGCGGCGCCGGCGCGGCTGCGCGCTGGGCTTCGGCCTGCTGCACCGAGGGCAGCAGAGGAATGCGGCCCTGCTCGTCGTAATAGAGGCCGATCCCCAGGTTCACCTTCTGCTCGCGGGTGTCTTTGTGGAAGGTCTCGACGAGCGTGAGTATGGGGTCGCCAGCATAGGCATCGACGTGTTCAAACATGGGGGGTCCTTGAAGTTGACTGTCCAATTTTCGCCGGCCCTGGGCCGGGGCCGTTATCATGGCGTAATCTGGAAGTGGCCTCAAGTTGTTCGGCATGGCGGCAAGGATGACAGCTGTTGTCGTAGCAAGCGGGCGGCGTGGTTCCTGCAGAATCTGCCAGCCATGACATTAATCCCCCCCATTTTGGCCGCTGAGGATGCCTTTTATAGTGTCACTTGGATAACATTGTCGTGCATATGGCACTCAATCATGAGAGTCACCCGGTTGCCAGGAGCTCATGCAGGGCCACCTGAGACAAGTGATCAGTTGCATAATAAACCGAGAATTTTCTGACAACACATTGCAGTGTGCCTGGGTCCCATTGCGGGGCCCACCATAACGGGTGACCCATCGCCGATGACTCGACACGTTTCTAATGCCTCTTCCCCCTGGCTGGACTGGCACGGCCTGGGTGACTGGAATATCTATTTCCTTGCCAAGTTTGCCCTGCTCTGGGCGGGCTACCTCAATTTCCATCCCCTGATCAATCTGGTGTTTGCCGCCTTCCTGATCTTCCCTCTGCCCCGGGCTGGGCTGCGGCGCATCCGGCACTGGCTGGCACTGCCTGTCGGGGTGGGGATCTTCTATCACGACACCTGGCTGCCGGGCATGGAGAGCATTCGCGCCCAGGGGGCGCAGGTCTTCTCCTTCACCCTGGATTACTGGCTTGAGCTGCTCGGCCGCTTCATCAACTGGGAGATGGTCGGCGCCGGCTTCGTGATGCTGACCCTCTATCTGTTCATCGCCCAGTGGCTGCGCTTCACCCCCTGGATCCTGCTGGCCCTGCTCTGGCTGTGGCTCTCGCCCCTGGTGGGGGATCCCTTTGCTTCGCAGGCAACCCGGGTCGCCAGCACCGACAAGGGCAGCGAGCCGGCGGCCGAGCCTGAGGACAAGCAGGTATCCATGGCGGAGCAGCTGGATCAGAGCGCGCCGCCGACCAACCAGAATCTCAATGCCTACCTCGACAGCTTCTACGCGCAGGAGCGGGACAGGGTCGTGGATTTCCCGCAGCAGTTGCCGGCGGATGCAGCCCCCTTCGACGTGCTCATCATCAACATCTGCTCCCTGGCCTGGAGCGACGTGACGGCCAGCGATCTGATGGCTCACCCCATAGGTCGCCACCTGGACCTGATGTTCAAGCACTTCAACTCGGCCACCTCCTACAGCGGCCCGAGCTCCATCCGGCTGCTGCGGGCCAGTTGCGGACAGACCAGCCATCAGGGGCTCTACACGACAGCGCCCAGCCAGTGCCTACTGTTCGACAACCTGGCCCAGCTCGGGTTTGAGAAGCAGGTCGCCATGGATCACTCGGGGGCATTCGGCAACTACCTCAAGGATCTGCAGCAGTATGCCAGCCTGGATGTCCCCCTCATGAGCAAGGAGGGGATGCCCCACGATCTCGCCTCCTTCGATGGGGAGCCCATCTATCGGGATGATGCCCTGTTCGCCCGCTGGCTGAGTGAGCGGCAGAAGAGCAAGGCCGAACGCAATGTGACCTTCTTCAACCTCATCGCCCTGCACGACGGCAACCGCTACGCGGCCACCCGCCAGATTGCCCCCTACAAGGCGCGACTGCAGACCCTGCTCGATCAACTGGATCAGTTCCTCACCTCGCTGGAGCAGTCTGGTCGCAAGGTGGCGGTGATCCTGGTGCCCGAGCACGGGGCGGCCATCGCCGGCGACAAGATGCAGATGGCCGGTCTGCGGGACATTCCCAGTCCCAGCATCACCCAGGTGCCGGTCGGGGTTGCCCTGATCGGTGCCAAGGGCGGCCATGGAGCGACCAAGGCCATAGACACACCCAGCAGCTTCCTGGCCATCTCTGAGCTCATCTCGCGCCTGGTCGGCGGCAACACCTTCGGCAGTGCCACCATAGATTGGGACGAGCTGCTCAAGGGGTTGCCCGAGACCCCTGCGGTCTCGGAGAACCAGGGCTCGGTCGTGCTCGAATATCAGGGCAAGTACCACATCAAGCTGGGGGAGGGGGACTGGGTTCCCTATCCCCTATGACACCGGAGGCTGAGATGCAGAGTGAACGGCGACCCGTGACGCCCACCCCCTTCGGTGTGCCGGTCGAAGGCGGCATGATGAGCGATGTGGCCATGGTGCAGCAGGCCTTCGGCGTGAGCCTCTCCTATCAGGACATCGCCTTCAGGGAGCGGCTCGTCGCCTTGCGCGAGCGCTTCCCCCTGCTGGCGGAGCTGGAGATGAGGGGGCCTGAATGAATTGCGTTGCCCTGCAAGGGATCCGTGGCGGCGTGGGCACCAGCTCCCTCGTCGCCGGCCTGGCGCTGGCGGCCCGGGAGCAGGGGGCCAGGGTGCTGGCGGTGGATCTGTGCCATGACAACCTGCTTGGCATCCATCTGGGGTTGCCCCATGCCGATGCCAGGGGCTGGAGCCGGCTGGCGGATCCAGCCCGGGAGTGGCGCTCGGCACTCTATCACTATGAGGAGGGGCTGGATCTGCTGCCCCATGGTGGCCAGCCGGGAGCATCCGCAGGGGAGTGGCTGCAGGCCCTCGACGGTTATGATCTGGTGCTGCTGGATCTGCCCCTGGGCCCGGTTCCCGCGATCCCTTGCCGACTGCTGACCATAGTCAATGCCGATGCCAACTGCCATGTGCGGCTCCACCGCCATGCCTGGGCGGCCGGGGAGCGATTGCTGGTGACCCAGTTCAGCAGCCGCCGGGCCCTGCAGCAGGATCTGCTGGATCTCTGGCAGGCGGCCGGCCTGCCCCTGCTCGGCCTGCGGCTGCACCGGGACGAGGCGATGGCCGAAGCCATGGCCGCCAAGCAGCCGGTGGGCCGCTATGCCCCCACCAGCCTGATCGCCCACGAGCTGGCCTCCCTGGCCAGCTGGTGCCTGGGCGCCGGGGGCGACGACCCATGCTAGCCCGGCTGTTGACGCCGACGGCGAGCCTCTGGTGCTCCCGGCACTACCAGGGGCTGCGCCGCCAGGGTGGCTCCCGGCTGGGATCCGCCGGTCTGACCCTGGTGTGGCTGCTGGCCTGGACCCTGTTTCCCCTGGAGCGCCATGGCTGGCAGTGGGTGCTGAGCCATGCAGAGGAGCTCTATCCCCACCTGGCCCGGCCCCGGGTCGGGGATCCCCTGCGCATCCTGTTGCAGAGTGTCTGGATCATAGTGCGCCGCCCCAGGCCGATTCCCCTGCGCTGGCCCGCCTCCTGGCAGCGCGCCTGGCAGTGGGGCACCCAGGCCCTCGGCCGCTTCCTGATCCGGCAGGAAGAGAAGGGGCTGGCGGCGGCCAGGGCCACCCCCAGGGAGGCGCGCTGGAAGAGCGTGCTGCTGTGCGCAGTGGCCGGCACCCTCTCCCTGCTCTGCATCACCCAGCCATTCACCCTCGAGGCCCAGCTGGTGTTCGTCATCATGCTGATGGGGATGGCCTTCATCCTGCGCGCCGTGCCGGGCCGCTACCCCATGCTGATGATGATGGTGCTCTCCCTCACCGTCTCCTGCCGCTACATCTGGTGGCGCTACACCTCCACCCTGGACTGGTTCGATCCCGTCAGCCTCACCTGCGGCCTCTTGCTGCTGGCCGCCGAGACCTATGCCTGGATAGTGCTGCTGCTTGGCTACTGGCAGACGGCCTGGCCGCTGAATCGCCCCCCGGCGCCCTTGCCGGCGGACCCGGCACAGTGGCCCAGCGTGGATCTGATGATCCCCACCTACAACGAGGATCTCGCCATCGTCAAGGGCACAGTCTACGCGGCCCTGGCCCTCGACTGGCCCGCCGACAAGCTGACCGTCTGGCTGCTCGATGACGGGGACAGAGCATCGTTTCGCGCCTTCGCCGAAGAGGCGGGGATCCGCTATGTGGCGCGGCCGACCCACGAGCATGCCAAGGCCGGCAACATCAACCATGCGCTCAGGCAGGCGAGCGGGGATCTGGTCGCCATCTTCGACTGCGATCACCTGCCGACCCGATCCTTCCTGCAGATGACGGTGGGCTGGTTCTACCGGGATCCCAGGCTGGGGGTGGTGCAGACGCCCCATCACTTCTTCTCCGCCGATCCGTTCGAGCACAACCTGCAGCGGTTTCGCAAGATGCCGAACGAGGGGGCGCTGTTCTACGGCCTGGTGCAGGATGGCAACGACATGTGGGACGCCAGCTTCTTCTGCGGCTCCTGCGCCGTCATCAAGCGCTCTGCCCTGGACGAGATCGGCGGCATCGCGGTGGAGACGGTCACCGAGGATGCCCACACCTCGTTGCGGCTGCACCGCCTTGGCTACACCTCCGCCTATATCCGCATCCCCCTGGCGGCGGGGCTGGCCACCGAGAGCCTCTCCGCCCACATAGGGCAGCGCATCCGCTGGGCGCGCGGCATGGTGCAGATCCTGCGCCTGGACAACCCCCTGTTTGGCAAGGGGCTCAATCTGGGGCAGCGGCTCTGCTACTTCAACGCCATGCTGCACTTCCTGTCGGGCATACCGCGGCTCATCTTCCTGACGGCGCCACTCGCCTTCCTGATCCTGCACGCCTACATCATCTATGCCCCGGCGGCGGCCATCGCCCTCTACATGCTGCCGCACATCTTCCACAGCGCCCTGACCAACTCCCGGCTGCAGGGCAAGGTGCGCCACTCCTTCTGGGGCGAGGTCTACGAGACCGTGCTGGCCTGGTACATAGCCAGGCCGACCACGGTGGCGCTGTTTGCCCCCCACAAGGGCAAGTTCAACGTCACCGCCAAGGGGGGCATGACGGAGGAGGTCTATCTGGATCTGTCGGTCTCCAGGCCCTATCTGATCCTGCTCAACCTGTGCGGGCTGGGCTTCGGCATCTGGCGCATCTGCACCGGCCCGGCCGACGAGGTGCTGACCCTGATCCTCAGCATGCTGTGGACCCTCTACAACATGACCATACTGGGCGGGGCGCTGGCGGTGGCGTTCGAGTCGCGACAGGTGCGCACCAACCCCAGGGTGGAGATGGTGATGCCGGCGGCCATCAAGCTGGCCAACGGCCACCTCTATCCCTGCACCGTCAAGGACTACTCCAATGGCGGGGTCGGCGTCCTGCTCGAGGACGCCCTGCCCCTGGCCGACAAGGAGAGGGTCTGGCTGCTGCTGCGCCACGGCCAGCGGGAGCAGGCCTTCGCCGCCAAGGTGCAGCGGGTGTTCGGCCGCAAGCTGGGGCTGGAGCTGGAGCCCATGGAGCAGGCCCAGCACATCGCCTTCATCCAGTGCACCTTCGCCCGGGCCGACACCTGGTCCCTGTGGCAGCAGCGCCTGGGCAAGGATCGCCCGCTCCACAGCCTGCTCGACATCACGCTGCTCGGCTGGGGAGCCTACTGGCGCCTGGCGCGCTCCTCACCCATCGGCTTTGTTTGTATCCTGCTTGAGAAGCTGGCTCGCTGGCTGCTCTCTTTCGTTCCTCGTCGCGTCTCGCCGGATTTCCGGTCCGGGGCTCCGACCACACAGACAGTGAAAGGATGATGAAACCACAACGCTACCTTATCCCTCTCCTGCTGATGACGCAGAGTGCGCTGGCCGCCGAGGCCAGCGGCCCCTTGCCACCGGTGCCCGCACCGGTGCGCAGTCAGGACCTGAGTTTCGAACAGATGTCCTCCTCTCCGGGCACCCTCTCCCTGCGTGGCAATGCCCCTGACGGTCAGGCGGACTTCACGGTGCGGCGGGACGAAGTGGTCACCCGGGCCAGCCTGGATCTCGACTTCACCCCGTCCCCCTCCTTGCTGCCGCTGCTCTCCCAGATCAAGGTCTACCTCAATGACGAGCTGATGGGGGTCACCGCCCTCACCAAGGAGCAGATGGGGGAGCGTACCCATGCCCGCATCGAGCTGGATCCCCGCTACGCCAAGGACTTCAACCGGATCAAGGTGAGCTTCGTCGGCCACTACCAGAAGGTGTGCGAGAACCCGGCGAGCGATACCCTGTGGCTCAACGTCAACCGGGACAGCAAGCTGAGCCTGCAACTGCAGACCCTGCCGGTGCGCAACGAGCTCTCCTTCTTCCCCATGCCGTTCCTCGACGTGCGGGACAATGGCAAGCTGATCCTGCCCATGGTGTTCAGCGGCGCAGTTCCGCTCCTGCAGCAGCAGGCGGCGGCCGTGCTGGCCTCCTGGTTCGGCACCAAGGCCCAGTGGCGGGGCCAGCACTTCCCGGTGCTTATCAACCAGCTGCCGGATCGCAACGGGGTGATCTTCGCCACCAACGACGCCCGTCCCGACTTCCTGGTCGACTACCCCAAGGTGAAGGGGCCCACCATCGACATGATCAGCTCCCCGGACAACCCCTATGTGAAGCTGCTGCTGATCCTGGGACGGGATCAGCAGGATCTGCTGACCGCGGCCAAGGGGCTGGCTCAGGGAGAGGTGCTGCTGCGCGGCCAGAGCGTGCTGGTGGACGAGGTGAAACCCCTGGCCCCGCGCCAGCCTTATGATGCCCCCAACTGGGTGCGGCTCGATCGCAAGATGCGGTTCGACGAGCTGACGGACTATCCGGGCCAGCTGCAGGCGACGGGCAGCCGGCTCTGGCCCATGAGCCTGACGCTGCGGCTGCCGCCGGATCTCTATCTGCTGGGCGCCAACGGCATCAAGGCGGATCTCAAGTACCACAACACGGCACCGATCCAGCGGGATGGTTCCCGCCTGGACGTGGCGGTCAACGGCCAGTTCATGAAGTCGTTCCCGCTCGAGCCGGGTGAGGCCAAGAGCGAGCAGTTGCTCACCCTGCCGCTCTGGTTCGCCGCCGATGACGACGCCACTGTGCTGCGCATGCCCGGGCTCAAGACTACCCAGTCCAACAGCCTGAGCTTCTCGTTTGAATATGCCAGGGAGATGAAGGGGGGCAATGAGAACGGCCGCTGCGATCTGGTGCTGCCCCCCGCCCATCAGGTGCGCATCGACGAGGGCTCCACCATCGACTTCAGCGGCTATCGCCACTTCATCGAGATGCCGAACCTCAAGGCGTTCGCCTATGCGGGCTTCCCGTTCAGCCGGATGGCGGATCTTGCCGACAGCCAGGTGGTCATGCCCGCCAGGGCGCACCCGGCGCAGATCACCACATTGCTCGATGCGGTGGGAGCCATCGGGGCCGAGACCGGTTATCCGGCTCTCTCCCTGCGAGTCCTGGATGACTGGGCGCAGGCCCGCACCGCCGATCTGGATACCCTGCTCATCGGCACCCTGCCCGAGGAGTTTCAGGGGGATCTGGCGCCAGACGCACTGCTGCAGGCCACCCGCAGCTGGGTCAACGAGCCGACCCGCCAGCATCAGGGGGATCTGCTGCACAGCATGGCCGATCGCCAGCCCCAGGCCAGGGTCGGCATGACGGGCAACCGCGCCATCGCCGTCATCCTGGGCCTGCAGTCCCCGACCCACGAGCAGCGCAGCCTGGTGGCCCTGCTGGCCGACGGTCCGGCCGGGGTCAGGCTGCTCAACAACACCCTGCAAAACGCCACCCTGCGCGGTCAGGTCGCGGGCTCTGTGGCCATCATCCGGGAGTCCGGGGTGAAGAGCCTGGAGGTCGGGGAGCGTTATGAGGTGGGCTATCTGCCCTGGTGGGAGCGAGTCTGGCAGCTGTTTGCCGAGTATCCGCTGCGCCTCGCCGGGCTGACGCTGCTCTGCATGCTGGTGCTGGGCTGGGGCCTGCGGGTGCTGCTGGCCGGTGCCAGCCGTAGCCGCCTGAAGGAAGATTAAGAGATGACTCAGATGAAAAAAGCCTGTGGTGCCCTGCTGCTCTGGGCCCTCTGTACCCTGCCTGCCCTGGCGGCCTGTGACTGGCCGGCGTGGCAGCATTTTCGCCAGCACTACATCAGCGAGGAGGGGAGGGTCATAGACCCGGCCGACGGTCGGCGGATCACCACCTCCGAGGGCCAGAGCTACGGCCTCTTCTTCGCCCTGGTCAACAACGACAGGGAGACCTTCGCCCGCCTGCTCGACTGGACCGAGCGGCGGCTCGCCCGGGGGGATCTGACCGGCTTCCTGCCATCCTGGCTGTGGGGCCAGCAGGAGGATGGCAGCTGGGGCGTGCTGGATGAGAACAGCGCGTCCGACTCGGATCTCTGGATAGCCTACAGCCTGCTCGAGGCGGGGCGTCTGTGGGACAACCACAGCTACGAGTCCATCGGCACCCTGCTGCTGCGGCGTATCGCCCGGGAAGAGGTCGCCACCGTCCCCGGTCTGGGCCCGGTGCTGCTGCCCGGCGCTCACGGCTATACGGGGGAGGGGCGCTGGACCCTGAACCCGAGCTACCTGCCGCCCCAGCTGCTGGCCCGTTTCGCGGCGCTGCAGGGGCCCTGGCGCGAGATGCGCGCACAACTGCCGAGGCTGCTGCAGGAGAGCGCCCCCCGTGGTTTTGCCCCCGACTGGGTGGACTGGCAGGGGGAGAAGGGGTGGCAGGTGACGGCCGACAAGGGGCCCCAGGGCAGCTACGACGCCATCCGCGTCTACCTCTGGCTCGGCATGCTGAACGACGAGGATCCCGCCAAGGGGCCCCTGGTGGCGCACTTCGCCCCCATGCTGGAGAGCACGGCGGCCCTCGGCGCCGTCCCCGAGCGGGTCGACACCCAGAGTGGCCAGACCCAGGGACGGGGACCGGTCGGCTTTGCCGCCGCCCTGCTGCCCCTCTCCCAGGGGCAGCTGATGCTGGCCAGCCTGCGTGAGCAGGTGAAACAGCATGGCGAGCAGGCCGACGCCTATTACGGCAGCGTCCTGACCCTGTTTGGCGCAGGCTGGGATCAGGGCCGCTATCGCTTCGCCGCGGACGGCACCCTGCAGCCAGGCTGGAGCGAGTCATGCCAAGCAGATTGACCCTGGCTTGCCTGCTCGCCTGCCTGATGAGCGGCAACCTGGCGCTGGGGGCCGTGCAGCCTGTGGACTGGCTGCTCGAGCAGGTCAGGATAGGGGAGGCCAGCGGGCGTGAGGATCTCGTCAGCAACAGCCTCTACTCCCTCTCCCTGGTGGAGCCCAATCACCCGGAGCTGCTGGCGGCCCAGGCGCGCCAGGCCCTGCGTCAGGGCAAGATCAGGGAGGCGAAGGCGCTGCTGGCCCGGCTCGGCAAGCTGGCGCCGGACTCCCCGATTTACCGCCAGGGCATGGCCAATCTCGCCCTGAGCGACTCGGCCCAGCGCCAGCAACTGCAACAGGCGCGGCTGCTGACCAATGCCGGCCGGCTGGAGGAGGCCGAGCGCCTCTATCGCTCCCTGTTCGTGGGGGATCTGCCCCCGAATCTCGACGTGGCGGTGGAATATGCCCTGCTGCAGATGCGCATGCCCGCCATGAAGGCGAAGGGCATGGCCTCGCTGGAGAGCCTGAACCGGCAATATCCGGGTGAGCCACGGGTGCGCAGCGGGCTGGCCCGCCACTACCTGGCCGACGGTCGGCGCCAGCAGGCCCTGGGGCTGCTGCGGGAGATGGCGAAGGATGACAACAGCCGCGGGGAGGCGGCGGAGATCTGGCTGGCGGACATCGAGGCCATGCCGGTCGGGCCCCGGAGCATCGACGAGTTGAAGCAATACATAGCCCTCTTCAGTACCGAGATGGAGGCCGACAAGGCCGAGGCGCTGCTCGCCACCCAGGAGGCGCAGTGGGCCTCTCCGGCCTATCGCTCCCGACAGCTGGCACTGGCCCGGACCGCCAGCGGCGGAGCCTCCATAGCCGAGCTGCAGCGGGCCCTCGCCGCCAATCCCGGGGATCCCGACCTCATGGGGGCCCTGGGTCAGGCCTATTCCCGCAACGATCAGCGCGCGCTCGCCATCGCCCAGTTCGAGCGGGTGCTGCGCCATCCCGATGTGACCGACAAGGACAAGTGGGCCAGCCTGCTGGCCACCAACCGCTACTGGCTGCTGGTCAACCAGGGCTCCCAGGCCCTGGAGCAGCAGCAATGGGAGGTGGCGGCGACCCGCTATCGCAGCGCCATCGCCCTGGACGGCAAGGAGCCGGAGGCCTGGCTCGGATTGGGGGACAGCGAGCGGGGCCGTCATCGCGACGGCGAGGCCGAGCTTGCCTATCAGAAGGCCTTCGCCATGCCGGGAGCCCGTGATCGGGCCCTGGCCCGGCTGTTCGATCTCTACAAGGGGCAGGATCCGGCGCGGGCGCTGGCCCTGCTGGATCAACACGGCACCCCGGCCATGCAGGCCGAGGGCAAGCGGCTCAAGGCCGAGCTGTTGCAGGAGCAGGCCGATCAGCTCGACCAGGCCGGCAAGCTGCCCCAGGCCCTGGCTCAACGCCAGGAGGCGCTGCGGCTGATGCCGGATGATGTCTGGCTGGCCTACCGGGTCGCCACTACCCAGGCCCGACTCGGGGATGTTGCAGGCGGGGAGCGGCTGCTGCGGGGGCGGTTGGCGGCGCAGCCACAGAACGACAGCCTGCGCTACGCCACTGCCCTCTACCTGTCGGGGCAGGATCAGTCGCCCCAGGCCCGCGCCGTGCTGGCCGAGGTGCCGGCCACGCGCTGGTCGGCGGACATGCAGGCGCTGGATCGCCGCCTCGCCCGTGGCGAGCTGCTGGCCAACGCCAGGCAATTGCACCAGCAGGGGGATGAGGCGGGCGCCGAGCGCCTGCTTCAGCCGTTGCAACCCGATGACGAGGTGACCCTGATGCTGGCCGAATGGGCCGCGGAGCGCGGGGACGTCGCCGGGGCCGAGCGCCATTACCGCGCTGTGCTGGCGCACGCCCCCCAGCATCCCGAGGCCAGGCTCGGCATGGCCGAACTGGCGCAGGCCAGAGGCGATCCGGCAGAGGCTCGCCACTGGCTGCCGGCCTGGCCGGTCAGCCCCTTGCCCCCGGAGGAGTTCAACTACTACCGCCGGGTGGCAAACCTCTATCAGGCGCTGGGGGAGGGGGAGACGGCCCGGGCCATCTTCACCGGCTACGAGCCCCTGGTGTCGACGCAGCCAGCCTCCCAGCAGACAGCCCTGTTCTGGCGGGACGCCGCCCGTCAGCGTTTCGCCAACGGCGACGCCGAGGGGGCCCTGGCGCGGGATCGCAAGGGACTGGTGGCTGCGGGCCTGGCCCCCGGGGAGGATCTGGATGGGGGCGCCCTGACCGCGCTCGCCCGCAGCCGCGACGGCGAGGAGTGGCTGGCCTCCGGGCTGCGCGGGGATCTGGACAGTCACTATCGGCAGAGCCAGACCACTGTCTCCCTCGACAGTGACTACTGGGGATCCAGCGGCACCGGCGGCGTCTCCGATCTGCGGGCCCTGACCCAGATGATGCAACTGGACACCCCCCTGGCCGGCGGCACCGCCTTTGGTCGCCTCGAGCTGGTGGACATGGATGCGGGCCAGCTGCCGGCCTCCCCCTACCGGGAGGAGTTCGGCACCTGCGCCGCCCGCGACTGCCGGGGAGGGGAGCACCAGCAGAGCCGGGGCACCACCCTGGCGGCGGGCTGGCACAAGGGGGCCTGGGCCTTCGATCTCGGCACCACGCCCCTCGGCTTCGAGGTGGTGGACTGGGTCGGCGGCGCGACGGTCAAGGGAGACTGGCGCGATCTGGGGTGGGGGCTCACCCTCTCCCGGCGGCCCGTCAGCAGCTCGCTGCTCTCCTATGCGGGCACGGTGGATCCGGGGACCGGGATCAGCTGGGGTGGGGTGAGAGCGAACGGGGTCCGCCTCGATCTCAGCCATGATCTCGGGGGCGCCGTCGGCTTCTGGGGCAGCGCCCAGCAACACCTGCTGACGGGCAAGAACGTGCCGGACAACTGGCGCACCCGGCTCATGGGGGGTGGCTACTACAAGCTCATCAACGAGACGAACCGCCGGGCCAGCGTGGGGCTGAGCAGCATGCTGTGGCATTACCAGCAGGATCTGAGCGGCTATACCCTGGGTCAGGGGGGCTATTACAGTCCGCAAGGGTACTTCTCTGTCTCGGTGCCGGTCAGCTACCGGCAGCGCTCCCCCGACTGGTCATGGGAGCTGGGAGGCTCGGGATCCTGGTCCCGTTCCCGCACCGACGACAGCCGTCGCTACCCCCTGGAAGGCCTGCTGCCCGCCGGTTTGCCGGACAGGAACGAGCCGGTGCAGGGGGGCAGCAGCAGCGGCTTCGGCTATACCCTGAATGCCGTGGTGGAGCACCGCCTGACCGAGCACTGGCGCATCGGGGGGCGGATCGACATCCAGCAGGCGGATGACTATGCCCCCAGCCATGCCACCCTCTTCCTGCGCTACACCTTCAAGCCCTGGCAGGGGGATCTCGACATGCCGCCAAGGCCGTTGACCCCCTACGCGGACTTCGACTGACTCCTGCGCCCGGCTTGCCCGGGCGCCCTTATTTCAGGTAGGAGCGCAGCACCCTCACCACCTGATCCAGATCCTCCAGCCGCTCGGCCGGGGTCGCCTCCGGCGCCCCCAGGTGCTCGCGCATATGGCCTTCCAGCACCTCCAGCATCAGGCCGTTGACGGCGCCGCGGATGGCGGCAATCTGCTGCAGGATGGCGGCGCAGTCAGTCTCCTGCTCCAGGGCACTCTCCAGGGCACCGGTCTGTCCCTTGATGCGTCTGACCCTGGCCAGCAGCTTCTTCTTGTCGTGAACCGTGTGTGACATGCAGGATCCTCTCGCGCGATAAAACTATACTGGGGTATAGTATATTGCATTGTCGCTCTCAGGAGAAATCCATGTCATCCCTCGCCTCATCCCACTGCCACCAACCCGTCGTTCATGAAGGGAATCCGCTGGCGGAACAGAAGACCCGCTGGGCCGTGCTGCTCACCCTCGTCATGATGGTGGCGGAGATAGGTGGCGGCTGGTTCTACAACTCCATGGCGCTGCTGGCGGATGGTTGGCACATGAGCTCCCATGCCCTGGCCCTCGGTCTCTCCGTCGTGGCCTATCGCGCCGCCCGCCACTTCGCCCGGGATCACAGATTCAGCTTCGGCACCTGGAAGATAGAGGTGCTGGGGGGCTTCAGCAGCGCCCTGCTGCTGGTGGGGGTGGCGGGCCTGATGCTGTTCGAGTCGGTGGCCCGGCTGCTGGATCCCAGCCCTATCCATTATCAGCAGGCGATCGGCATCGCCACTGTCGGCCTGCTGGTGAACCTGGCCTGCGCCTGGCTGCTCAAGGACGATCACGGCCATCACCACGGTCATGCTCATCATCACGATCATCACCAGGGTCACGACCATGATGCTCACTCCCATGCTCACTCCCATGCTCACTCCCATGCTCACACCCAGGGTCATGGCCATCAGGATCTGAACCTGCGTGCCGCCTACCTCCATGTGCTGGCGGATGCGGCGACCTCTGTGCTGGCCATCCTGGCGCTGGTGGGGGGCATGCTGTGGGGCGCCGACTGGTTGGATCCCCTGATGGGCATAGTGGGGGCCGTGCTGGTGGCGGTCTGGGCCCGGGGGTTGCTGCGGGACACGGGACGGGTACTGCTGGATGCGGAGATGGACGCTCCCCTGGTGGCGGAGATCCGCGAGGTGATAGCCGAGCTGCCTGACGTCGAGATCCGCGATCTGCACGTCTGGCGGGTGGGGCAGGTGCAGTATGCGGCCGTGCTCTCCCTGCGGATGGCGGCCCCCATCCCGGCACAGGCGATCCGCGAGCGCCTCGCCATCCACGAGGAGCTGGTGCATCTGACCATAGAGATAGCGCAGGGATGAGGCCGGGCCCCGGGGCCCGGCTTCAGTGTGGCGGGCGCTCGTGTTCCCCCTTGGCCTGATCCTGCCAGAGGGAGCCCAGCATCAGCTTGAGCAGCAACCCCGGGGGGTCATCCAGCAGTCGACCCGGCTCCAGCAGCAGGTGGCCGTCGGCGCGAAAGCCCAGGCTGGCGTGGGTCTGTCCCTCGTCATCCAGGATCTGGATGATGCCGACCAGGGTTCCCCGCTCACCGGGCTGACAGCGCAGCCGCAGCTCGCGAGGCTCGCCCAGCAGGGTGAAGGCCCGGCAGAGGGGCGGCGTCTCTTCGTAATCGGGCCAGCTGAAGAAGTGATACTGCTCGGCGAGTCCCCCGGCCTGCTGGCAGAACTGGTGGAACAGCTGGGCAATTCCCTGATACTCCTGATCCAGCCGCTTTGCCTGCTCCTCGATCCGTTTCATAGGCCATGGCTCCTTGCTATCCATTTGATCGGAAATTGATTTTTCCGGCATACACCCCTCTCTTTGCTGGTATGGGCCCAAAGCGGGGGCGAGTCTGTGAGCGCGATCGAATTTTCGTTATGAAAACGTTATCTTGTTGAATCGGGTTGGTTTTTTTTGCCCGGTCGCTCACATTTACAACAATCTCCGCTGATTAATATGGCATCGCTCGGCTACGACCGGGTACCTCGAGTATCGAGACCAACTACAGCGGGAATTATAAAAAAATGGATATGAAAAAGACCAAGGTGGCGCTGGTAACAGCCTCACTGCTCGCGCTTTTGTCAGGCTGTAACGACAACAGTTCTTCACCCTCCACCCTCCCACCCCCCAGGATGAGCCCGTCGCGCGCCTTCCCAATGTCCAGCCCCGGCCGAGCTGCTGGTGGTTGCCCCGACCAGGCCGTGGTCGCCCTGGTGGATACCCAGAGCAGCGCGGCGCGCGGGATCACCGGTCCCTTCGCCAGCCACAGCCTGCACCTGTGGAACAACGACGCCTGCGGCGCAACGTCGGAGGGCGGACTCAACACAGGTTGGGATGACGCCAGCAAGACCCCGGCGGCGGCGGACAGCTTCGGCCCGGCCTGGGTGGTGCCGCTGGCCAAGATGGAGGGCTGCATCAACTTCATCGCCCGCAACGGCGATCTGGCGAACCTGACCGGCAGCGACATGAAGGTGGTCTTCAGCGATCACCCGGATCGCACCGTGGCCATAGTCGCGGGCAAGAACGAGATCTTCGGCAGCCGTGCCGAGGCCTTCACCGCCGCCTTCGGCGTGGCGGGGGCCAGTGCCCACCTGATCGACGGCAACACCCTGATCTGGCAAGGGGGCAAGGACAAGCCCTATGTGCGCCTCTACTACACAGAGTCCGGCACCATCACCGCCAACAGCGAAGGTGTATTCGATTTCCCCTACCTCAAGCTGACCCCGACCAGCCTCAGTGCCGAGCAGCAGGCCAAGTACCCGCACCTCAAGGATGCGGCCGCCTTCGCCCTGCCCGCCGGTAAAGATCTCAAGCCCCTGCTCAAGGGTGAGCTGGTGGCCATCGGCACCGATGCGGACGGCATTCTGCAGGGGGCCACCCTGGTGCAGAGCGCCGGGGCCCTCGATGCCCTCTACGCCGAGGCCGCCACCAAGCTGGCCTACGGCGCCATCGTCGAGGGGGGCAACGTCACCTTCCGGCTCTGGGCACCGACCGCCAGGTCGGTCAAGCTGGCGCTCTTTGACGAGCAGCACAAGTCCCTCGGCGAGCGCGCCATGACCCTGGATGAAGCCAGCGGCAGCTGGAGCCTGCAGGGGGGCAGCGACCTGGTGGGCAAGTACTATCGCTATGCCGTCGAGGTCTATCATCCGGTCAGTCGCAAGCTGGAATCCTACCAGGTGACCGATCCCTACTCCCTGAGCCTGGCGATGAACTCCGAGTTCAGTCAGGTGGTGGATCTCGATGATCCTGCCCTCAAACCCGAGGGCTGGGACAGCCTCAAGGCCCCCCACAGCCAGGCCAATCCCGCCGACATCACCATCTATGAGGCCCATGTCCGGGATCTGACCGGCAACGACGACTCCACCCCGGCCGAGCACCGCGGCAAGTTCCTGGGGCTGACCGACACGGACAGCGTCCCCGTCACCCACCTGAAATCCCTGGCCAAGAGCGGCGTCAGCCACCTGCACCTGCTGCCGGTGTTCGACATCGCCACCGTCAACGAGGATCCGGCCAAGGTGGCCAACATAAGCGATGACTTCAGCAAGCTGTGCGAGGTCAATGCCGAGGTCAAGAACTCCAGGTTTGCCAGCCGCTGCGGCGGCGGCCAGACCATAGCGTCCGTGCTGGAAGATCTGCAGGCCGGCGACAGCAAGGAGAACCCGGTGGTGCAGGAGCTGTACGGCTATCTGCGCGGCGTCGACTCCTTCAACTGGGGTTATGACCCCTACCACTACACAGCGCCGGAAGGCTCCTACGCCACCAATGCGGAGGGGACGGTCCGGATCAAGGAGTTCCGCGAGATGGTCAAGGCCATCAAGCAGAACATCGGCATGAACGTGGTGATGGACGTGGTCTACAACCACACCAACGAGGCGGGTCTCGGCCCCAAATCCGTGCTCGACAAGATAGTGCCCTGGTACTACCAGCGCCTCAATCCGGAGACCGGCTCGGTGGAAAACTCCACCTGCTGCTCCAACACGGCGCCGGAACACGCCATGTTCGCCAAGCTGATGGATGACTCCCTGGTCACCTGGGCGCGGGACTACAAGATCGATGCCTTCCGCTTCGATCTCATGGGCCATCACCCGAAAGATCAGATGGTGCAGGCCCTGGCCGAGGTGAAGAAGGTCAATCCGGACATGTACTTCTACGGCGAGGGGTGGAACTTCGGCGAAGTGCAGGATGACAAGCGCTTCGTGCAGGCGACCCAGAAACACCTGGCCGGCACCGGCATCGGCTCCTTCTCCGACCGGCTGCGGGATGCGGTGCGCGGCGGCAGCCCGTTCGACGGCGGCGACGCCATCCGCAAGACCCAGGGCTTCGGTAACGGCGCCTTCGTGGATGTCAACGAGGTGGACGGCGTCGATCTCGCCACCGCCTTGCATCAGTCCGACCTGGTGCGCCTCGGCATGGCGGGCAACCTCAAGGAGTTCGTGCTGACCGACAAGGACGGCGTGCCGAAGAAGGGGTCCGACATCGACTACAACGGTCAACCGGCGGGCTATGCCCAGGATCCGACCGAAGTGCAGAACTACGTCGACAAGCACGACAACCAGACCCTGTTCGACAACCTGGTCTACAAGGCGCCAGCAGGGGCCGATCTGGTGCGGATGCAGGGGGTGTCGCTGGCCACCGCCATGCTGGGGCAGGGGATCCCCTTCACCCACGCCGGGGTCGAACTGCTGCGCTCCAAGTCCATGGAGCGGGACAGCTACGACTCCGGTGACTGGTACAACCGGGTCGATTACAGCCTGGGGGACAACAACTTCGACAAGGGCTTGCCGCGCAAGGACAAGGACGAGGCCAACTACGCGCTGATCGAGCAGGTGCTCGACCAGCACGCCAAGCCGGGCTCGGTCGAGATGGCGCAGATGGTGAGCTTCTACCAGGAGCTCTCCGAGCTGCGTCAATCCTCCCGTCTGCTGCGTCTTGGCAGCGGGTCCGAGGTGATCAAGCGGGTCGACTTCCGCAACACCGGGCCTGAGCAGATCCCGGGCCTCATCGTGATGAGCGTGGATGATGGCAGCAAGGCCGGTGCGGATCTGGATCCCGCCATCGACGGCCTGGTGGTGATGATCAACGCCACCAATGCTCCCCAGAGCATCGGCGACTTCCGTGACGGCGACGATCAGCCCATCGATCTCTCCGGCATGGTGCTGAGCGGGAAACATCGCGGGGTCGACAGCATCGCCAGTGGTGCCGCCTACGACAACGGCCAGCTGACGCTGGGAGCCTGGTCTGCCGCCGTCTTCGTCAAGCCGCAGAGTGGCGCCCAGGGCGCGGGCCTGCCGGTGGGCAAGAAGACGGATCTGAGCACCTTGCCTCCCTTCGGTGACACCGCGGTCTATCTGAAAGGCTTCCTCGGGGAGTGGGGCGAAGCGAACCCGATGAACTTCACCACCAACTTCATGTACGAGTTCACCACCGAAGTGGCAACCGACAAGCTGGGCACGACGGAAGTGAAGATTGCCGACGCCAGCTGGGGGCCGGTCAACTACGGCAGCTGCAACGCCGGTGACAAGCTGGTGGTGGGCACGCCGCTGACCCTTTGTGCCGGTGGTTCGACGGGCAACGTCGCGCTGGCGCTGGAGAAGGCGGGCACCTACAAGTTCGTCTTCACCGCCATGAACAAGGAGAAGCCCACCCTGAGCGTCAGTTACACCGAGCCGGTGCAGAGCTGCAAGGTGCTGGATACGGTGGCGGGCAACCCGCTGGGCTACCCGCTCTATGTTCGCGGCAGCCTGAGCGACTGGAACGCGCAACCGGCTTACCAGCTGAGCTACAAGGGGATGGAGGGCAACCTCGCCATCTATCAGGCCGCCTTCAACTACGCGGGCAGCTTTGACTTCAAGTTTGCCAACGATGACGGCAACTGGAGCAAGCAGTTCTTCGTCAAGGATGCCGGTGGCACCCTGATTGCCCTGGAGCCAGAGCAGTCCTATCCGCTGCAGCACGGCGATGGCGGCATGGGCAACAACAGCATGACCCTGCCCCAGGGTCTGTGGAGCTTCCTGGTCAAGGTCGATCCGACCAAGGCCGCTGGCGAGGTGGGCACCGTCATAGTCCAGGAGTGCAGCGCCAAGTAAGCCTTCCTATCGAGCCCGGGACTGACTCGGCAGCCCAGGGTTGAATTCCACCTCGCCAAGGGTGGGATAAGCCGAGAGAGTAAGCAAAGCGCGACTGCCGACCGGCAGCCGCGCTTTTTCTCTGTCGCCGTTGGGGGACGGGCAATAAAAAGCCGTCCCGCTGGGGACGGCTGTTTGCTGTGCCGTTAACGGCTGGCCTAGCGCTTGCGCAGCAGGCGCAGGGCGTTGGCGGTGACCAGGGCGGTGGCGCCGGTGTCGGCCAGCACCGCAATCCACAGGCCGGTGATACCGAGCAGGCTGGTGACCAGGAAGATGGCCTTCAGTCCCAGCGCCAGCGCTATGTTCTGGTGGATGTTGGCCAGCGCCGCGCGGGAGAGCCGGATCATGGCGGCAACCCCGCCAAGCTGGTTGTGGGTCAGGGCCGCGTCGGCTGTCTCCAGCGCCACGTCGGTGCCGCCCCCCATGGCGATGCCGATGCTGGCCCGCTTCATGGCGGGGGCGTCGTTGATGCCATCCCCTATCATGGCCACCTTGCGGCTGCTGGCGAGCAGGCTGATCTCCTCCACCTTGCCTTCCGGCAGCAGGCTGGCGCGCCAGCCCATGCCGAGCTCGGTGGCGATCGCCTCGGCAGCGCGCGGGTTGTCCCCGGTCAGCATGATGCTCTGCAGTCCGAGCTGGTTGAGCTCTTGCAGTGCCGCAGCCGCGTCCGGCCGGATCTGATCCCGCAGCGCCAGCAGGGCACTGGGCGTCTCCCCCATCCGGCAGAGCAGGATCACCGTCTTGCCCTGGCGCTCCAGGGCGGCGATCTGTGCCTCGAGCGCCTCATCCAGAGAGGGGACCCGACTCGGGGCCAGCAGTTGCCAGAGGGCGCCGTCGATGCGCCCCTCCACCCCCATGCCGGGGAGGGCGCGCAGATCGCTTGCTGTGGCCAGGGTCAGCCCCTGCTTGGTCGCGGCTGCCACCACGGCGCGGGCCAGGGGGTGGTGGGAGCCCTGCTCGATTGCCGCCGCCAGTGCCAGCAGTTCGGCTTCCGGTCGGCCATTGAGGCTGACCAGCTCGGTCAGCTGCGGCTTGCCCAGGGTCAGGGTGCCTGTCTTGTCAAACGCGACTGTGTCTATATGGGCCAGTCGCTCCAGGGCCGCACCGCCCTTGATCAGGGCCCCCTGCCGGGTGGCGGCGGCCAGCGCCGAGGTGACCGCCGCCGGGGTGGAGATCACCAGGGCGCAGGGGCAGCCGATGAGCAGCAGCGCCAGGGCGCGGTAGATCCACTCGTCCCAGCCCTGGCCGAAGGCGAGCGGCGGGACCAGCATCACCAGCAGGGCGACCAGCATCATGGCCGGGGTGTACCAGCGGCTGAAGCGGTCGATGAAGCGCTCTATGGGGGCGCGCTGGCTCTCGGCCTCCTCGATGAGGTGCAGGATGCGGTCGATGGCGTTGTTGCCGGGCTCGGAGACCACCTCGAGGCGCAACACCCGATCCGCCGCCAGACTGCCGGCCGGCACCTTGTCCCCCTGACGGCGCTCCACCGGAATGGATTCCCCGGTCAGGGCGCTCTCGTCAAAGGCGCCGAGGGGGTCGAGCAGGCGGGCATCCGCGGGCAGACGGGCACCGGGGGCAATTTCGATGATGTCGCCGGGGCGCAGCATCTCGGCGGCAACCTCTTCCCGTACGTCACCTTCTGCTGTGGTACGAATGCGCAGGGCCTGGTCGGGCACCAGGGCCATCAGGGCGGTGACCCCGGCGCGGGCGCGGCCGGCGGCATAGGCCTCCAGGTGTTCCCCCAGCATGAAGAGCAGCAGCACCATGGCCGCCTCGGCGGTCTCCCCGAGGAAGAGGGCGCCGAGCGCCGCCACCGTCATCAGGGTCTCGATGGCGAAGGGGGAGCCGCTTCTGGTCAATGCCCAGGCCTTGCGGGCGACGGGCCAGAGCCCCCAGAGTGTCGCCAGGGTAAAGATCGGCTGGCCGAGCTGGGCCGGCAGCAGGGCGGCCACCCCCATCAGGGCGGCCAAGGAGAGGGGCTGCCAATACTTGCCAAGGAGCGTCATCAGGGGGCTGAGCCGTTTGTCATCGCGCTCTGTCGCCTGAGTGTTGCCCTTGAGCCGGAAGCCTGCGGCCAGCACGGCGGCGGTGACGGGGTCGGGGGATAGGCCGGGGGCGAGATCCACCACCAGCTTCTCGGTGGCGAACAGCACGCGAGCCTGGGTGACACCCTCGACACGGTTGACGGCCGTCTCTATCTTGCGGGCGCAGCTGGGGCAGTCCATCCCCAGCACCTGCCAGCTGTGGCGGCGACTGTCGCGGGTCGGGGCGGGCAGAGGCCCCTCGGCCGCCGCTCCATGGCCGCGATGATCATGGTCGTGTGGATGAGAAGGCTTGGCTCCGGCGTCACGGCCCCTGGGGGGGTCTTCATCCCCGGGCCCCTCGTCTACCCCGTGCGCCTGGTGATCCTGGGGCGCCGGGCTGGCGCAACAACTGGCAGAGGCGACCTTGTCGCAGCAGTGGCTGTCGTGCCCGTGCTCGTGTTGATGGGGGGCGGCCTTGCCGATGGCCTTGATGGGGGCGGCATGGGAATGGCTGCAGCAGGATTTGCTCATGATGAGTCCCTCTTGAGTGGATCCCGCCCCTGCGGGATCGCCTATGTCTGAACCCAGTGTAAACCTTGGTGTTAAGTCCAAGGTCAAGCCCTTCTCTTTCCCGCCTCGGCGGGGCGGACGAGACAGGGTGGCAACAAATCCCTCTTGTTAGCGGGTGTTTGTCCCCTGCCGCTGGGCCTATACTGGGAACCCTGGATCCCCCATCGATAATCAAGGACCTAACATGAGCAATACCGTCACCCTGCAAGGCAACCCCGTCTCCGTCTCCGGCCACTTCCCCGTTGCCGGCGAGCAGGCCAAGCCCTTCTCCCTGGTTGCTGGCGATCTGTCCGATGCGACTCTGGCGACCTTCGCCGGCAAGCGCAAGATCCTGAACATCTTCCCGAGCGTCGACACTCCGACCTGCGCCACCTCAGTGCGCAAGTTCAACGAGCAGGCCAGCGCCCTGAACAACACCGTGGTGCTGTGCATCTCCGCGGATCTGCCGTTCGCCCAGGCCCGTTTCTGCGGCGCCGAGGGTCTGGACAAGGTGGTGAACCTCTCCACCCTGCGTGGCGTCTCCTTCCTGCAGGACTACGGCGTGGCCTTCTCCTCCGGCCCCCTGGTAGGCCTGGCTGCCCGTGCCATCGTGGTGCTGGATGAGCACGACAAGGTGCTGCACAGCGAGCTGGTGGCCGAAGTGGCCGACGAGCCGAACTACGCCGCCGCCCTGGCCGCGCTGGCCTAAGTGCCGACAGCCAAGCGCTGAACAAGAGAAGGCCCGCCAATTGGCGGGCCTTTTTTATGTATCGTCAATGGCTTGGACTAACTGCTGTGCAGGGCGAGGGCCTTGTTCAGGCGCTTCAGGAAGGCGTCATCGGGATCGTCCTGGATCACCAGCAAGCCCAATTCGGTTGCCTGCGAAGCAGAGAGTTGGCCGGACAAGAGGGCATTGATGCCCGCCTCACTGGTCAGCATGATCCTGTCCTGCCTGGCGGGCCCCTCGGTGTGGGTCTGCAGCAGCAGCGCCTCCTTGCCCCTTACCCTGGACCAGAGCCCCGAATCCACCAGCAGGATGGAGACATTGCCCGGTAACTGGCCATCCTTGAGCGAGCCTTTCAGCTGGTTGAGCCATTGGTAGCTTCGGCTGAACCCATTCGGCCCGGTTATCTTGGGCACAGGGTCGAGCTTCCGATCCGAAATGGCTGCCGCAGTGGCCATGGCAACATCAAGGGAACCAGGCCAGCGCTGCTCGAAAGGGTTGGGGTAGATGGCGTCATAGCCACAGGCCATGGCCACGGGGAGAGGCCCCGTGGCCAGGGTGCAAAGCAGCAGCCTGATCGCAAGTCTGTTCATGGCGTCACCACCTAGGGGGTCACAATGTTGAACCAGAAGTTGAACTTGTCGAGCATGCCGACGAATTCGCTGAACTGCTTGGCATCCCCGGTGATCTTGACCTGGCCGCTGGCGATCTCCTGCTCCAGGGTGGTTTGTCCAAGCTGGATATCATCCAGCACCTTCTTGGTCAGGGTCACAGTGGTATCCGGCTTGTCGGCATAGCGGGTGCTGTGGTTCAACACAGCATTCTCGATATTCAGCGAGTGTTTCTCGTTGATATCCGTGAAGTCGATGTTGATGGTCATCTTCTTGCCTGCGGCCTTCTCCGGGTTCAGCCGTACCGCCAGATAGTCGAACAACATGCTGGGCGGCATGGCGCGAATGGTGTCGGGTGATGCCGTGTTGGTGCCGCCCGCAGTGGGGACCCCATTGCGCAGTTCATAGGCGCCCTGCAGGTAGACTGAACGCCAGGGGCCGGACTCGGCCTGATAGCCAAGCTGTTCCAGGGTATCGGCCAGCAGCAGCTTGCCTTCCTTGTTGTCAGGGTTGGCAAACACCAGATGCTTGAGCACCTCGGCGACCCAGCGGTACTCCCCTTTATCGAAGGAGGCTTTGGCCTTCTTCAACACCTCCGCTTCGCCCCCCATGAACTCTATGTATTTGGGGCCCACCATTTCCGGCGGCAGGTTGTCCAGATCGGACGGATTGCCCGAATACCAGCCCATATAGCGTTGATAGATGGCGCGGCTGTTGTGGCGCAAGGTGCCGTAGTAGCCACGGTTCGGCCAGAAGTTTTCGAGCTCCGGTGGCAGCTTGATCTGCTCGGAGATCTCCTCGCCCGTGTAGCCCATGTTCATCAGGCGTACCGATTGGTCATGGATGTACTTGTAGAGATCGCGCTGCTTCTTGAAGTAATCGACTATGTTGGCGTTGTCCCAGCGCGGCCAGTGGTGGCTCTGGAACTTGACCTCTACCTGGTCGCCCCAGGTCTCTATGGTTTCATTCAGATAGGTTGACCACTTCAACGCATCCCGTACCTGAGCCCCGCGCAGGGTCAGGATGTTGTGCATGGTGTTGGTGGTATTCTCCGCCATCCACAGCGCCTTGTGTTGGGGGAACCAGGTGTTCATCTCGGCCGGGGCTTCGGTGCCTGGGGTCATCTGGAAGACCATCTTGACGCCGTCGATGTCGAGCGCTTCCCCCGTCTTGGTGATCAGTTTGGTGGGCACAATCAGAGAGGGCAGGCCGGTGGAGGTAGTCATGCCCAGACCGCCGTTGACACCGCCCTGGGCATTGCGGGGCAAGAGGGCGCCATACATGTATACGGCGCGGCGCCCCATGGCATTGCCCGCGATCACGTTCTCGGATACGGCATGCTCGGTGAAGCCTTCCGGGGCAATGATCTGCGCCTGTTCGCGTTCCTCCGGCGTGCTGAACAGTCCGGCGGCACCACCGTAGTGGTCAACGTGGCTGTGGCTGTAGATAACGGCCACCACAGGGCGCTTGCCCTCCTTCTCGTTGATGAAGGCCAGTGCCGCCTTGGCGGTGTCTGGCGAGATCAGCGGGTCGAAGACGATCCAGCCCTTGTCGCCCTTGATGAAGGTGATGTTGGAGAGATCGAAACCACGGATCTGATAGATGCCGTCTGTGACCTTGAACAGGCCGTACTGCATGGTGAGCTGGGCGTTGCGCCACAGGCTGGGGTTGACGGTGTCGGGGGCCGCCTTGTCCAGACCTATGTAGGTTTTGTACTGCTCCAGATCCCAGACGACGTTGCCCTTGTCATCCTTGATGGTCAATGTCTCCGGCTTGGCGATGAAACCACGCTCGGCATCGGAAAAATCCTGCTTGTCGTTGAACGGAAGCTGGTTTTTGACCGCCTCGTTTGCCTTGATGGTGCTCTCGGTTGCCGGTTTGGCGTCGACCAGTGCGAAGGCCGCGTTGGGGTTGAGGCAGAGGGTAGCAATGATCAGGGTTAACAGGCGTTTAGTGGGGGCTTTGGCAGTTGTCATCGTTATCACTCCATGATGAAAGAACTTGTCAACTCCAATACATGTGCATAACGGTGGTGTAACATTTTGTGGCTTCGTTCGTCACTGAATGGGGAGTGATTCCAGTGGAGGCAACAGGTTGTTTTTACTTATGATGCGGCACTGGCTAGACTTCGCCTCCCACTTCTTCCTGCCGCGTAGCCCCATGACCTTTAACGAACTCCACCTCGATCCCGCTCTGCTGGCCGCCTTGCCTGCCGAGCTGCACACCCCGACCCGCATCCAGCAACTTGCCATTCCGGCGGCATTGGCGGGCCAGGATCTGCTGGCCCTGGCCCGGACCGGCAGCGGCAAGACACTGGCATTCGGCCTGCCACTGCTGCAAGGGCTGGACGCGGCATCCGACCGGGTGCAGGGACTGGTGCTGGTGCCGACCCGGGAGCTGGCGACCCAGGTGAGCGCGGCGCTGCAAGGGGTCGCCGAGGCGCTGGGGCTGCGTCTCCTGACCCTGTGCGGCGGGGTGGCTCAGGAGCAGCAACAGGCCGAGCTGGCCCAGGGACCCCAACTGCTGGTGGCGACCCCGGGGCGACTGCGGGACTTGCTGGCCCAGCGGCTGCTGGGACTGAGCCACCTGCGCACCCTGGTGCTGGATGAGGCGGATCGCCTGCTTGAGATGGGCTTCTGGCCCGATATCCAGTGGCTGATGAATGCCATGCCGACCGAGCGGCAGACCCTGCTCTTCTCCGCCACCCTGCCCCCCGAGCTCGAGACCCTGGCCATCGGCCTGCTGAACGCGCCGGTGCGGGTGGAGGCGGATCCTCGCAACAGCGTGGCCGACGACATCGAGGAGCGGCTCCATCTGGTCAACAAGAGCAGCAAGGTGCCTGCGCTCATCAGCCTGCTCAAGGGGCAGCCGTGGTCCCAGGTGCTGGTGTTTATCAGCGCCAGGGACGATGCCGACGCCGTGGCCAGAAAACTCGCCAAGGCGGGCATAGCAGTGGCCGCCCTGCACGGGGAGAAGGATCAAGGGGCGCGGGAGCAGGCGCTTGCCGATTTCAAGGGGGGCAAGGTGCGGGTGCTGGTGGCCACGGATCTGATGGCGCGGGGCATCCACGTGGAGGCGCTGCCGGTGGTGATCAACCTGGATCTGCCTGCCAATGCCCCCGTCTATGTGCACCGCATCGGTCGCACCGCCCGCGCCGGGCAGAAAGGCCTCGCCCTCTCCCTGGTCTGCCACGGGGAGGCCGAGACGCTTGCGGCCATCCGTACCCTGACCGGTCGCGCGCTGCCGCTGGAGGAGCTTGAGGGCTTCCCGGTGACCGACCAGCCTGCGAGCGGGGAGGGCAAGCGGGCCCCCCGGGACAAGCAGGCCAACCGCCGTACCCAGGCCAAGCGCAGCGTCAAGCAGTTCAAGGGCAGGGGCTAAGTCCAAGCCTTCTGCTCGCCCAACTGGTCAGTATCAAATAGATACCGTTTCGCTATGCTCCATGGGTTTCACCATGGAGGGATGACGAATGACCAGTCTGGTAATGGGGCCCTTGCTCGGGCTCGAATCAGAGACCCAATACAGCCTCTGCTTCATGACGGAGGCCGGTTGCAAGAGCGCGGCCGTGAGGATAAACGGCGAGGTGCTGGCTGCCAGCAAGCAGGCGGATACCCCGAAAGGCGCTTTCTGGCGGCTCGTCTGGCAGGCGAGCCCCAAGAAGGCCGGTACCCCCATCGACTATGAGATCCTACTGGACGACAAGCCTGCACAAGATCTCGGTGGGTACGATAAATGGCAGTTTTATCTGCCGGGGAAGAAAGAGAATGTGCTGATAGGCTACGCCTCCTGCAACGGTTTCTCCGATTTCAAACTGCTCACCTCCACCCCGGCCCCCTACGCCATGTGGGACAAGCTAGCTGCCGAACACCAGGCCCATCCTTTCTCCCTGCTGCTGATGGGAGGCGATCAGGTCTATGCCGACTCCCTCTGGACCTCGGTACCGACCCTGAAAGCCTGGAACGAGCTGGATCGGGTGGACAAGGTCAAGCGCAAGGCGACCCGGACCATGGTGGAACAGCTCGATCGCTTCTATTGCGAACTCTACTGCCGGCAGTGGAGCCGCCCCGAGGTGGCCACCATGCTGGCCCGGGTGCCGAGCGTCATGATGTGGGACGATCACGACATCTTCGATGGCTGGGGCAGCTATCCCGCCGACTTGCAGGGCTGCGAGGTCTATCAGGCCATCTATGCCGCCGCCGCCAAGTATTTCCGGCTGTTCCAGCTGCGCTCCGCTGCCAATGTCTCCCTGCTGGATCCTGTGCACCTGACCCATCACTCCTGGCGACTGCGTTTTCGGGGTTACCAGATCCTGGCGTTGGACAACCGGGCGACCCGCAGCCAGAACCAGGTGATGAGCCGGGAGCAGTGGGAACAGATCAACGGGGCGCTGGCGGATTGCGGTGAGGGGCACCTGTTGGTCATGACCGGGGTGCCCGTGGTCTATCGGGATTTCTCCTTCACCGAGGCGGCATTCGATGCGACCCCCTGGGAGGAGGAGCTGACCGACGATCTCAAGGATCACTGGCGCGCCAAGTCACACCAGGGGGAGCGGGCCCGCCTCATCATGCGGTTGCTGGACAATGCCAGACTGCGGCGCCAGGCCGTCAAGGGAGAGAATCAGGCGATCCCCAAGACCCTGATCCTGTCCGGGGATGTGCACGTGGGTTGCCTCGGGGTGATCCAGGACCGGCGGGGGGAGGGGGTGATGAATGTGCACCAGCTGGTCTCCTCCGGCATAGTGCATCCCTGCCCCACCCAGTTCCAGTGGACGGGGATCCTCGCCATGACCAACGACGATCCCGAATACCTCGACGAGAGCCGACTGGTCCGTGCCGAGCTGATCAAGCCGTTCGGCGCCCCCGTCTATCTGCGCACCCGCAACTTCGCGACCCTGCAGATGGGCAGCGACAACAAGCTGTGGGCCAACTGGCATTGCGAGAACGGGTTGGCCGCCAGCTATCCGCTGGCCTGATGCCGGGAAAATGCGAAGGGCCCTGACGGGCCCTTTTTCTTGTCGAGATCAGATACCCCAAGCCGTTGCCTGCTCAGGGCTGGTCCTGCGTCTGGGCGAAGAAGTCGCGCCGAAACTGGCCGAGAACCGCTTCCCTGTGCTGCTGCCAGCTGGCCTCGTCCATGTTGCCCCGGCTGGCCACCAACTGCTGCTCCAGCTCGGCCAACTGCTGCTGGTAGTGGCCGCGCTGATCCAGCTGCTGCTGGCGGGTGGCGGCAAACTGCACGGTCGCTTCGGCCTGCCCGGTCGGCAGGAAGTGGCGGGCCAATGTCTCCAGCTCCTCGTCCCCCCACAGCTGGCGCGCCTGCTGCAACCGGGCATCCGGGTTGAACAGATCCGCCGTCAGATCCGGGTGATCCGCCGCCCACTCATCCTGCAGCCGGGTCAGGGCCGCCAGCCGCTCGGCCAGCGGCAACTGCTCGTTCTCCTGCGCCAGCTGCTCGAGTGCCTGGGCGTAGCGCCCCTGCAACAGTGTCAGGCTCTCCCCCTCACTCATCCACTGGGATTCCAGCGCGATCAGATTGGCGAGCCGCTCGCTCAGCGGCTGATCGCTGTCCGTTATCTCGCTGGCGAGCTGGTGGTTCATTTCGTCCGGCATGGCCCGCCAGCTGGCGGGCAATGGCCCGGTTGTGACGGGCCCTGAGGCGGCAGTCTGGCCGGCAGCGGGCGCCAGCGGCGCCGATGCCTGTGGCGACGGGGCAGCGGTGACAGGGCTTGGCCTGCTTGCTGGCACTGGCTGGTCCGGATCATCCCGCCCGCCGAGGTTGAGCAGCAACAGCGCCAGCACCGCCAGGGCCAGAAAGCCGTAGCGGCGCTTCATCGGCTGATCTCTCCCTTGACCGGGAAGTGATCGGAGAGGTTGCTGGCGGGCCAGAGGCTGCCATCGCTGGAGCGCGGGATCCAGACGCTGTTGAGGTTGTGGCTGGCGGCGCCGTACTCCCGGCTCACCACCAGATAGTCCAGGTACTCGACGTTGGCGCCGCCGGAGAGGGGCCCGCCGGCGTAGGGGTTGAGCCTGGGATCGAAGGTGGCCTCGGTGTAGCCGCCATAGCTGGGCTCATGAGCGTTCAGGTTGGCCAGCATGCTGGCGTAGTCGTCGGCGAACTTGCGCTTGTTGACGTTGAAGTCACCGCCGTAGATGACGGTGTCGCTGGCCGGGATCTTGAGGCTGGCGGCCAGGGTGCGGATCTGGCCGAACTGGATCTGGCGCAGCCGTCTCGCCTCGTCGGTGTCGAAACTGGCGGTGTGGGTGGCGAACAGGTGCCAGGCCTTGCCCCCCTTGATCACCTCGGCGTACATCACCCCCTTGTCGGCGAAGCAGTCGGTGCCGGTGCACTGGGGATAGACCAGCTGGGCCTCGCGTACTATGGGGTAGCGGCTGACGATCACCACGCCGCCGTCGTGGATGTTGACCCCGGGCTTGTCGAGCACCTTGGTCTGATAGGGATACTCTTTGGCCAGCGCCTGCAGGAAGCCCTCGCGGCGGCCGTCGAACACCTCCTGCAGCAACAGGGCATCATAGCCCTTGAGGTACTCGGGCAGCAGGGTCAGCCGCTCGCCGATACTGGCGGCGATCACCGGCAGGGCCCAGACGTTGTAGCTGGCGACCTTGAGCTTGTCCTCCGCCGGCTCCGGCTGCTCCTCTTGCCGGGCGGGCGTCAGCATATAGTGCAGATCGTCGTAGCGGCCGGTGTACTTGGCGGCGAAGGCCAGCTCCTGTGGCCCTGCAACGCGATGGATCACCCGATCGCTCTGCCAGCCGGAGCCGTCTGCCGGCGTTTCGCCGCCGTGCTGCAGGGTGCTGTTCCACCAGGTGCCCTCCATCCGCTGGTTGAGGCGATAGGTGTCGCCGCTTGAAGTGGTGACCCGGGTTTCGAACAGATAGTGCTTGCCCGCCTTCACCCCCTCGTAGCGATTGAAGCTGAGCACCATGGCGCTCTCCCAGGGGCCCAGCTCCGTCCTGTGCTGAGTCCACTGGCTGCCCGCCTGCAGCTCGCCGGAGCCGCTCTGGTGGATCGTCAGTTGCAAGGGCTCGGGGCCGTTGTTGGTGAGGTAGACATCGGTATCGGCGAGCGCCTGCAACGGAAACTGGCTGGCCAGCAGCAGGGCGGCATAGCTGAGGGGCTTGTGCATCATGAAGTCCTTCTGGTCGAGGCACGCTGGAAAGTGACAGTTATGGCGGGCGTTGGGGTTATTTCATTTACATTTTTGTTACAAATAAATGAAAGGCCCCATATGGGGAGGAAGAACCAGGGGGGAGGGAGCACATTCGGATAGGGTTGGCGGCCGAGACATAGCAGCGCGTCCGCAGACGCGCCTGGCTACACGGGGGGCAAGCTCAGTCGTGGAACTGATTGATCAGGCGGGAGAGGTTCTGCAGCCGCTCCACCAGCAGGGTGATGCCATCGAGGGCCTGCCTGCTGTTGTCGGCGGTGTGGCTGGCCAGCTGGTGGATCTGGTGGATGCCCTGATCCAGGGTGCTGGTCACGTCCGCCTGCTGGCTGACGGCCTGGGCTATCTCGTCGCTGGTGTGGGTCACCTGGGCCAGCATCTGGTTGATCTGGTCGAGCACCTCGGCGGTGGCGCCCATGTGCTGCTGGCAGAGGGCCGAGGTCTGGGCTCCCTGGGTCATGCCGTCTGAGAGTTGCCGGGTGCTCTGCTGCAGCGCCCCTATCATGTCGCTGATCTCGCCGGTGGAGCTGCGGGTCTTCTGGGCCAGCGCCCGGATCTCGTCGGCCACCACCGCAAAGCCACGCCCCTGCTCGCCGGCCCGGGCCGCCTCTATGGCCGCATTGAGGGAGAGCAGGTTGGTCTGATCCGCAATCTGCCCGATCACCTCCAGGATGCCGCTGATCTTCTGGCTGTCCTGGGTCAGGCGCGCCAACACCCCCTGACTGGCGTCCAGCTCCTGGTGGAGTCGGTTGACCGAGGCGCGGGTGGTCGCCAGCGCCTGCTGGCCGCTGGCTGACACCTGCTGCACCTCGCTCACCAGGGCGTTGGCCTGATGGGCGTTGTCGGCCACACCGCGGATCGACTGGCTCATCTGGGTGATGGCGGCGGCCAGCTGTTCGCTCTGGGCCCGCTGCTGTTGCAGGTGGGTGTCTATGGTCTGGATATGCCCCCTGTCATCCTCCGCCGCCTGCAGTATCTGCTGGTTGGTGTCGGCGCTGCGCCCCACCACGGCCCTGAGCTCGGCCTTCTTCATGCGCAGCAAGAGCTCGATGGCCGCCAGGCTGTCCTGACGTCTGGCATAGAGCACCTGACAGAGGGGCGTGCCCAGCTCCTCCCCCGCCATGGCCAGCAGCCGGGCCAGCCGCCGTTGCAGGTGCCAGCCATGCCCCATCTGGGCCAGCAGGCAGAGCAGGGTGAGACCACCCCAGGCGGCCTGACCCGTCATCAGGCTGATCCCCATGCCGACCAGGGCGGTGCCCGAGAGCAGCAGGCCGAGTTGCCCCGGCTCCAGGGTGAAGCGACTCTGCCAGGGCAGTGCCTTGCCCGCCCGGATCCGGGCATAGAGCCGCTCCGCCCAGGCGATGTCGTGATCCTGCGGGCGGGTGCGGACCGACTGGTATTCGATGATCTGCTGCCGTTCGTTGAGGATGGGGGTGACATAGGCATTGACCCAGTAGAACTGGCCGCTCTTGGCACGGTTCTTCACCAGTCCCATCCAGCTCTTGCCTTGCTGCAGCCGCTGCCACATGTCGGCGAAGGCGGCCCTGGGCATGTCGGGGTGGCGTACCAGATTGTGGGGAACCCCTTCCATCTCGGTGGCGCTGTAGCCGGCCACGTCGCAGAAGTGCTGGTTGGCATAGGTGATGTGGCTGGCGGGGTCCGTGGTCGAAATCAATGATATGTGATCGGGGAAACGGATCTCCCCTTCTTGCCGGGTAGTGGTCATGTGCGCATCCTGAATGAGCCAAGTAACTGATAAATTTGTTTTTATTGTGTGTTGTCGTTACGGCTTCATTGTAGGGGCGACCCAAGTGGTTATCTTGGCTTGGGTCAATAAATCAACACTATGACGACTGAAAAAAGGAGTAGATGAAGGGCGACGTCGGGGCGGGGTCAACTGCGGGGGGTGAAGTCGTGGATCTCCCCCGTCCGGGGCTTGAAGCGGGGATCCTGGCTTTGATCGCGGGAGACCCAGGCCATGGCCTGGCAGAAGCTCTCCTGCTTGGCGAACTCGTCACGGGCCTGATCGATGGCCCGCTCGGCGTTGCGCCGCTCCATCTTGCTGGCCTTGCGATCGCTGAACTGTTTCTGCTGGCTCAGCATCCATTCGAGGAAGGCCTGGCGGCATTGGCTTTCATTGGCGGCCTTGGCGGGGAGGGCAAACAACAGGGCAAGCAGGAGCAGACAAGGCATAGGGAGATCTATCTAACGGGCTGATGGACGAAGAGAGGCGGCATTTTATGCCGGGAACTTGAATGGGTACAGTGGGAAGAGGGGGCCAGCCGGGCTGGCCCCCGAGGGATCAGTGCTTGACGAGGTAGAGCTGGCGGCTGTAGGCCACGTCTTCCGGGTTGTTGATGGGATAGCCCCTGAGCCAGGGCTTGATCAGACGGGCGTTGGTGTACTGGTAGATGGGGGCGATCGGCGCCTCCTCCTGCAAGATGGTCTCGGCCTCGTCGAACAGGCGTGCCCGCTCGGCGGGATCCTGGCTGCTGGCCGCCCGGGTCAGCAGGGCGTCATAACCGGGGTTGGCGAAGCGGGCCATGTTGCCGCTGTGGTGGGATCCCCACAGACCGAGGAAGGCGGAAGGATCGTTGTAATCGGCGACCCAGGAGGAGCGGATCACCTCGAACTGGCCGCTCTGGCGGCTGTCGAGGTAGGTCTTCCACTCCTGATTGGTGAGCTCGACCTGGGCCCCCAGCTTCTGCTTCCAGAGGTTGGCGATGGCCAGCGCCATCTTCTTGTGAATTTCAGCCGTGTTGTAGAGCAGGGTGAGCTTGAGGGGCTTGTCCGGGCCATAGCCCGCCTCCTTCAGCAGCGCCTTGGCCTTCTCGTCCAGCGCCTGCTGGCTGCTGGTGGAGAGCAGGTTGGGCTTGGGGACGAACCCTGCGGTCACATCCGGGGTGAAGTGGTAGGCGGGTTTTTCCCCTGTGCCCAGCACCTTGTCGGCGATGAGCGCCCGATCGATGGTGTAGGAGAGCGCCTGACGCACCCGCACGTCGTTCAGGGGGGCCCGCTGGGTGTTGAAGGCGTAGTAATAGGTGCCGAGCTGCTCCGGGGTATAGACCTCCCCCGGGATCTGCTTCATCAGCTTGTGGTACTGCTCCTTGGGGAAGGATTCGGTGATGTGCAGATCCCCCGCCAGATAGCGGTTGGTGGCGGCACTCTCCTGATTGATGGGGACGAAGGTGACCCGGGTCAGTACCGTATGGGCGCGATCCCAGTAATAGGGGTTAGGGGTCAGCTCCAGCTTCTCGTTCACCACCCTGTGGCTCAGCACGAAGGCGCCGTTGCCCACCAGCTTGCCCGGCTGGGTCCACTGGTTGCCATATTGCTCCATGCTGGCCCTGTGCAGGGGGGAGAGGCTGGGGTGGGTCAGCAGGCTCAGGAAGTAGGGCACTGGCTGGGAGAGGGTCACCTGCAGGGTGTGCTCATCCAGGGCTTGCACCCCGAGCGCCTCGGGAGGCAGCTTGCCCTCGACGATCTCGTCCACCTTGTCGAAATGGGCCAGCTGGGCAAACCAGGCGAAGGTGGCGGCCTCCTTGGGATCCACCAGCTTGCGCCAGCCATAGACGAAATCGCTGGCGCGCACGAGATCCCCGTTGGACCAGCGGGCATCCGGCCTCAGGTGGAAGGTGAATCTCTGGTTCCCCTCGTTATCCCAGCTCGCCGCCACTCCGGGCAGCACCTTGCCGTCCGCCCCCTGGGTCAAGAGCCCCTCATAGAGGTCTCTGAGCACTTGCAGCTCGGGCAGACCGACCAGTTTGAGCGGGCTCAGGCTGGTCGGTTCGTCCTTGAGATGACGCACGACGGCCTGTTCGGCGGCGAGTTGGGTGCCGGCCGGCACATCGGCGGCCTGGGCACAGACACAGCCCAGCAGGGCCAGCAGGGGGCTCCATCCTTTCATGGCGAATCCTTCAAATTGTGTGAAGCGAGGAGAAAACTCGGCGAGAATTCATCGCCGGCAGACGGGGAATCATGATATCCCCTTTGCTGGTCAGACCGCCAGAGTGAGTCCCATGATATCCGGGACGACAACCCTATGTACGCCCGCCCCGAGTGCGGGCAAGAGGAGCAAGCGATGAGAGTATGGATGTTATTGGCCTGTGTGCTGAGCCAGGGTGCCTGGGCACTGGCCCCTTGCGAGCAGACCAGCCAGGTGGGGAGCTGGTGCGAGGTGAGCATAGATCAACTGCATCCGACTCAGGGCGGGGTGGGGCAGTTGCAGGTCGATACCACAGTGGCTGAGCTGGCGGACAAGAGCGAGAAGCAGCTCGACAAGCTGATGAAAAAGAAAGAGATACCCGTGGTCATCGCCCCCGATGGCGGCTACTGGCTGGTGGACAGGCATCACCTGACCAAGGCGCTGTGGCAACAGGGGGTGAAGGCGGTGAGTGTCAAGGTGATCGCCCGCTTGCAGGACAGGGCCAGTTTCTGGAGCCAGATGCAGAACAACCACTGGGCCTGGCTCAAGGATGAGCGGGGTCAGCCGCTCACCCCGGAACAGCTGCCCGGCCATATCGGCGAGCTGCCGGACTATCCCTACCGTACCCTGGCGGGCCTGCTGCAGGATGCGGGCTACTTCAGCAAGCAGGATCAGGTCTACTTCGTCGAGTTCGCCTGGGCCAGCTGGCTCGGCCAGCAGATGGCCTGGCAGCCGGTCAATGCCGCCAATCTGGCGGATCGCCTCGCCGAGGCCAAGCGCCTGGCCTGCAACAGCAAGGCCAGTGCCTTGCCCGGCTATCCCGGCAAACAGTGCCGCCTCAACCCGCCACGCAGCGGCAGCTGACGCGGGATCAGGAAGGGGCACCCAGGCGCCCCTCGTCACTCTTCCTGACCGGCACCTTGCCAGCGGGCGGCGGCCTGTTCCAGCAGGGCCACCTCTCCTTGCTGGATCAGCGGCAGCAGGGCCTGCACCTTGTCATCCGGCCAATCCCACCAGGCGAGCGCCTGCAACCGGGCAATCTCGTCGTCGCCAAAGCGCATCCGCACCACCCTGGCCGGGGTACCCGCCACCATGGCATAGGGCGGCACATCCTGATTGACCAGGGCCCGGGCGGCTATGATGGCGCCATTCCCTATGGTGACCCCCGGCATGATCATGGCCTCCATGCCGATCCAGACGTCATTGCCGATGCGGGTATCACTGGCGGGTCTGTAGCTGCGCTTGAGCGCCGCCACTTCGGCAAACGGATAGGTGCTGATGAAGTCGGTGTTGTGGGTGTGGTTGCCCCCCATGATGATCTTCACCCCGGCGGCGATTTGCACATAGTCGCCGAGATGGAGCCTGTCTATGTGCCAGAGGGGGTCCCAGCCGGTGTCGGCTGAGCGGCTCCAGCGGTCGCCGTGCAGGTAGCGCACGGCCTCCTCTTCGAAGGGACCGTCCCAGGCGCCCGAGTAGTAGCTGTGTCGCCCCTTGAGGCAGATGTTGGGATTGGTCACCGTCAGGTGCAGGTACTCGACCTGCGACCAATGCTGGCAGAGGGTCATGGCTGTGTTCCTCGTTGAATGGATAGGTATTGGATGCGCGGATTGGCGCAGCTAATGGATCCAGACCAGCAGGCGGGGCACGCACAGGGTAGAGCAGCCCAGCGCCTGGGGTGAACGGGGTCGTTGCATGAGGAGGGGCTCCCGACAGAAGAGGCCAGATGGTAAGGGATGGGGAGGGCAATGCCAAGCAGAGGGGCTCTGCTGGTCAAAACCTGCACAAAGGGTCTGGTTGATATTTATTCTCGATTAGCCATGATACAGGCTCCACTCGTATCGGCAGGAGAGAGGACAATGACGAATCAGAACTGGCAGCGTTACATGCTGGAGGCGGAGAATGCCCTGGGCATGGGGGCACTTGGCACGGCCATCTGCCTCTATCAGCAGGCCCTGGGGGAAGTGTATGAGCTGGCGTCCGGGGATCTGGACGAACTGGCCAGCATGCGGGTCGCCACCTGTCACCGGATGGCCGACTTCTGGCGCGCCATGGAGGAGCCCGCCTATGAGCTGCGCTACCTCAAGCTCGCCTCCGAGCTGGTCACCGCCCTGGTGCCCCAGTGCCCGAACCGGGAGTGCGAGTCCCTCATCAGCGAGCTGGGCTGCTGCCGCGCCGCCCTGCTCTCCTTCTTGAAGCGCCACCCCAACCCCGAGATCGCCAGGTTGATCCAGGTGCAGGACAAGGTGCAGGGCTGCGAGTTGATAGGCCGCTTCCGCCTCAACTAGCGGTTGTGCGCCCGAGCCGCCGTGCGATGCGTCTTTGGGCCTCCTCCCCTTGCAGGGCGAGGGAGAAGGCACGGGCCTCCAGATCGATGACGAAATGCACCGCCTGCCTGAGCTCCTGCTTGAGCAGCGCCTTGCTCTTTTGCAGTGCCTTGGGCGCCTTGGCCGCGAGCTTCAGCCCCTGCTCGCGGGCGAAGGGGAGCAGTTCCTCCACCGCCAGCACCCGGTTGGCCAGCCCGAGCCGCAGCGCCTCCCCGGCGTCGATGGCCTCCGCCAGCAACAGCAGCTCCGCCGCCTTCAGGTGACCCACGGCGCGGGGCAGCAAGAGGCTGGAGGCAAACTCCGGCACCAGCCCCAGCTCGACGAAGGGCAGTTGCAGCCGGGCGTTCTCCCCCAGATAGACCAGATCGCAGTGCAGCAGCAGGGTGGTGCCTATGCCCACCGCCGGGCCACCCACGGCGGCGATCACCGACTTGGGGAAATCGGCCAGGGTGTGGAGGAACTGCAGGATGGGGTCATCCGCTTCCAGACTGCTCTTGCCCATGAAGTCCGCGAGATCATTGCCCGCGGTGAAGCACTCCTGCTGCCCTTGCAGCAACACCACATGCACGCTCTCGTCCTGGGCGGCCTGCTGAAAGGCCTCGGTGAGGGCCAGGTACATCTCTGTGTTGAGGGCATTGCGCTTGTCCGGCCGGTTGAGGGTCAGGAGGAGCAAGCCATCCTGCTGCTCGGCCAGAATTGTGAGGGCCATGTCTGAATCCTTGTGTTCGGGGGCTGCCAAAAGCTTGCCACAGGGGTAAGCTTCGCTTCGTTTAACAACATCATAAAAGGATTTCAACCATGTTTAAACGTGCGTTTTATTCCAGCCTGGCCCTGCTCCTGGCCGCCCCCGCGCTGGCCAAGGTCGAGGCCGTCGACGGTTATGTGCGCCTGCTCCCCCCGGGTTCGCCCAACACGGCGGCCTTCATGGTGCTCAAGAATGACGCGGACAAGCCGGTGACCCTGACTGCGGTAGCCTCCTCTGACGCGGGCCGTGCCGAGCTGCACACCCATCTGCACGAGAATGGCGTCATGAAGATGCGCCAGGTGGAGAGCATCGAGGTGCCGGCAAAAGGGGAAGTGGCGCTCAAACCCGGCAGCCTCCACATCATGCTGTTCGAGGTGCGGGATCTCTCTGAGGACAGGCCCTTCCCCCTGACCCTAACCCTGGACGATGGTCAGACCCTGAGCCTGAGTCTGCCGGTGAAGCCGGTCGAGCCGATGAAGGGCATGCAGCACTGACATTAATGGACGCTTGTTCAGCTTTTTGCTCTAGGTATTCCTTGCTCACCGGGTAAAATGAGGGTCTTTCCAGTCCATAATGGAGCTATGTAATGAAGAAGACCCTGATTGCCGGCAGCCTGATTGCCCTGTTCAGCCATGCAGCCATGGCCGCCGATGACTGGCGTTTCGCGGCGGGTGCCGATATGTGGAACTCCCAAGGGAGCGGCCAGGTCAGCGGTGTCGGTGCCGATGGCAGCTATGACGACAACTACAACTGGAGCGGCTACCTGCAACTGGAGCACGGCATCTTCCTGCTGCCGAACGCCAAGTTCGAGATGTCCGATTTCAGCACCAGCGGCGGCTCCTTCAGCAACGATCTGCTGGCCTATGATCTGAGCCTCTACTACCGCCTGATGAACAACGACCTGTTCCAGCTCGATCTGGGTCTGACCGGTCGTCGCTACGATGGCGACTTCAACACCCAGCATTACTCCTACGACAAGGACGTGCTGATGGCCTACACCGGTGGTGAAGTGCGCATCCCGGGTACCGGCTTTGCCGCCTTTGGTGATCTGCGTGTGCAGGATGCGGACAACTATGACTACCGCCTGGGTGGTTCCTACAAGTTCTCCACAGTGCCGCTCAAGATCCGTGCCGGCTGGCGTGAGGCCGAGATGGACTTCGATCGTGTCGACCAGAGCATCGACGGCTGGTTCATCGGTGGCGAATTCACCTTCTAATCTGACGAAGGGTGGCGATGGGCCACCCGGACGTGTTTGACGGGAAAGGGTGAGGAAGGAGAGATAATGGGCCATATCATAGTGACTGGCGCGGGCTCCGGCCTTGGGCGCGCTCTGACAATCGGACTGGTTGAGCGCGGTCATAGGGTCTCCATGATGGGGCGCCGTTATCACAAGTTGCAGGAGCAGGAACAGCGGCTCGGCAGCGCCGTGGTCGGCATCGCCGCCGATCTGGCCCACCACGAAGAGGTGGAGATGGCCTTCGGTGCCGCCGTGGCCTGGGGTGGCTTGCCTTCCCTCGTGATCCACTGTGCCGGCGTCGGGGAATTCGGCCCTGTCGGTGTCTACACCGCCGAGCAGGTGCGCCGGGTGGTGGAGAGCAATCTCGTCTCCACCATACTGGTGGCCCAGCAGACGGTGCGCCTCATCGGCGAACAAGGCGGGGTGCTGGCCAATGTGCTCTCCTCCGCGGCCCAGACCGGCAAGGCCAACGAGAGCCTCTACTGCGCCTCCAAATGGGGGATGCGCGGTTTTCTGGAGTCGTTGCGGGCCGAGCTGAAAGGCTCGCCGCTGCGGCTGGTGAACCTCTATCCGAGCGGGATCCGCAGCGAATTCTGGGACAACTCGGATCACCTGGACCCGAGCGGCTTCATGACTCCGGAAGATGCGGCGGCCTACATGCTCGACGCACTGGAAGCGAGAAGCAGCTGCCATGTGACCGATCTCTTTATCGGTCGCAACGCCTGAGGCGATGTCCTGCCAGCAGGCTCCCGTCGTTCACGAAAGCAGAAACAAAAAGCGCGCCATTTGGCGCGCTTTTTTCATTGATGTGCAGTGCTAAATTATCTTCTTGCCTGCCTGTCTTTACGCCGGGCCATCATGGATTTGAAGGCGGGTAAATTTAATGCCGACATGGCATGAATGAGTGATGATGCATGTCGGCACATATTATTTCCGAGCCGCATATTCCCGCAGGAAGGATGGGATCACCTGTTTTGGCTTCTTGCCAAGGGTCAGCAGCAATTCAAAATCCGGGTCGATAATGCCATATCGACACGCCAGCTCTTCCAACAAGGCAAGCCAGAGGTGGGCCGTCACCTCGGCATCCGCCAGGGCGCGGTGAAACACCCCGTCATTGGGCAGACACCGGTATTGCACCAGGGTACCCAGCTTGTGATCCGGGGCATCGTGAAACAGGCGCCTCGACAGCAGCAGGGAACAGGCGAACTGCCCGCAGTATTGCGCCGGCAATCGCTCTATTTCCGCATCCAGAAAGCGCTTGTCGAAGGAGGCGTTGTGGGCGACCAGATTGTCATCACCGATAAAGTCGACGAAATCCGCCATCACCTCGTTGCAGGGGGGAGCCTGTTTCAGCATGGCATTGCTGATCCCGGTATATTGCTCGATGAAGCTGCTCACGTTGAAGCCCGGATTCATCAATGCCGAGAAACGCTCACTGATATGGCCATCCTTGATTCTGACGGCACCGATCTCGATGGCTCTATCCCCTTGTCCGGGTGAAAGCCCTGTGGTCTCGAAGTCGAGCACGACAACGGTATTGGCTGAGGCGATGGACATAACTTCTCGGGCAAGCTGGGTAAAGAGCGTCAGTCTAGGAAATCAGCCGTGCCGTGTACAGGGCAATACAGTTATCTCATTGGTTCACGCTGGAGACGCATTTTTGTGCATCATGGCTGAAAGCCATATAAAAAGCCCCGAGTGCCGTGGCACTCGGGGCTTTCTTATGAAAAGCGAAAGGTGGTGTCGGCGTTATCAGCGACCCAGCTTGGCCTTGAGCAGGGCGACGATCTCGCTGATCGCCACTTCCTGCTTCTCGCCGGTGCGGCGGCACTTGTACTCCACCACGCCGTTGTCCAGACCGCGATCGCCGATGACGATGGCGTGCGGCACACCGATCAGCTCCATGTCGGCGAACATCACGCCAGGACGCTCCTTACGGTCGTCGAACAAGACGTCCACACCGGCGGCCTTCAGCTCGGCGTAGAACTGCTGCGCCTGCTCGGCGACGCGCTCGGACTTGTGCATGTTCATCGGCACGATGGCCACTTCGAACGGCGCTATGGCTTCCGGCCAGATGATGCCGTATTGGTCGTTGTTCTGCTCGATGGCGGCGGCCACCAGACGGGAAACACCTATACCGTAGCAACCCATCTCCATGGTGACGGACTTGCCGCCCTCGTTCAGCACGCTCGCCTTCATGGCTTCGGAGTACTTGGTCCCCAGCTGGAAGATGTGGCCCACTTCGATGCCGCGCTTGAGCAGCAGCTTGCCCTGGCCGCACGGGCTGGGGTCGCCTTCCACCACGTTGCGCAGGTCGGCAACCTCGTAAGCGGCGATGTCGCGATCCCAGTTGGCACCGGTCAGGTGGAAGCCGGTCTCGTTGGCGCCGCAAACAAAATCGCTCAGATGGGCAGCGCTGCGATCGACGATGATGCGACCGGCAAAGCCGACCGGGCCTATGGAGCCTGCATCGCAACCGGCGGCAGCCTTGATCTGCTCGTCATTGGCGAAGGTGAGCGGGTTGGCGACGCCAGCCAGCTTCTCTGCCTTGATTTCGTTCAGCTCGTGGTCGCCACGCAACACCAGGGCGATGACCGCCTGCTTGCCGTGCTCGTCCGCTTCGGCCAGTACCAGCAGGGTCTTGGCGATGGCGGTCGGTGCCACGGCCAGGAAGGCGGCAACCTCGTCGATGGTGTGAACGGCCGGGGTGGCGACCTTGGTCAGGGCTGCGGTGGCGGCAGCGCGCTCACCGGCCGGTGCCAACGCTTCGGCCATCTCGATATTGGCGGCGTAATCTGATGTATCGGAGAAGGCGATCAGGTCTTCACCGCTCTCGGCCAGCACCTGGAATTCGTGGGAGCCGGTGCCACCGATGGAGCCGGTATCGGCCTGCACCGGACGGAAGTTCAGACCCATGCGGGTGAAGGCGGCGCAGTAGGCGGCGTGCATCTTCTCGTAGGTCTCGATCAGCGAGGCCTTGTCGATGTGGAAGGAGTAGGCATCCTTCATCAGGAACTCGCGACCGCGCATCACGCCGAAACGGGGGCGAACCTCGTCGCGGAACTTGGTCTGGATCTGGTACAGATTCAGCGGCAACTGCTTGTAGCTGTTCACTTCGTAACGGATCAGGGCGGTGATCACCTCTTCGTGGGTCGGGCCCAGCACGAAGGGGCGGTTGTGACGGTCGGTCAGACGGCACAGCTCGGGGCCGTAGTCATCCCAGCGACCGGACTCCTGCCACAGCTCGGCGGGTTGTACCACCGGCATGGAAACTTCGATGGCACCAGCATTGTTCATCTCTTCGCGAACAATGTTCTCGATCTTTTTCAGTACCCGCAGACCGGTTGGCAGCCAGGCGTACATGCCGGAGGCCAGTTTACGGATCATCCCGGCGCGCAGCATCAGCTGGTGGCTGATGACTTCAGCGTCGGAGGGGGTTTCCTTGAGAGTGGAAAGCAGATATTGGCTGGTACGCATCGCGGTAGACCTTCGCTAGTTCGGGCCCTTGGCCCTGGAAAATTTCAAGTGCGGAATTTTAACAGGCCGAGCCCCGTGGCCCAAGGGCTAAATTCAGCCAGGCAGGGGGGAAGGGCCGCGCTGGCACGGGCCTTGTCCCACCGGGCAGGGGAGGGGGAGCGGCAGATCGCGGGACAAGCCCTATGCTGGATACTTATCCAGTTATTCTTTATGCTATGACCCAATTTGCAAGAGTCTGCGTGGCGAGGAAGAGAACATGATCGGTCGCTTGAGAGGCGTCATCATCGAGAAACAACCCCCTGAGGTGCTGATCGAAGTGGGGGGCCTGGGCTATGAAGTGCACATGCCCATGAGCTGCTTCTATGATCTGCCCGAGCTCGGGAAGGAAGCTGTCATTCACACCCACTTCGTGGTGCGCGAAGATGCCCAGCTGCTCTATGGCTTCAATCATAAGCAGGAGCGGGCGCTGTTTCGCGAGCTGATCAAGACCAACGGGGTCGGCCCCAAGCTGGCGCTGGCCATCCTCTCCGGCATGACGGCCACCCAGTTCGTGATGAGCGTCGAGCGCGAGGAGATAAGCTCCCTGGTCAAGTTGCCCGGTGTGGGCAAGAAGACCGCCGAGCGACTGGTGGTGGAGATGAAAGACCGCCTCAAGGGCTGGGTCAGCCACGATCTCTTCTCCCCTGCCGCCATCAGCCCGCCCGCCCAGGAGAGCCAGCTGCGTGCCCCCGATGCCAGCGAAGAGGCGGCCAGCGCCCTGGTGGCGCTCGGTTACAAGCCGCAGCAGGCGAGCCAGATCGTGGCCAAGGTGGCCAGCGAGGGCATGTCGGTGGAAGCCATCATCCGTGAATCCCTGCGCAGCCTGGTGTGAGGATGACAATGAAGCAAGCGGACCATCCCGGGTCACTGGACTGTGAGCGCGGGGATGCAGAGCGTGAGGTTGTGCATGATTGAAGCGGATCGTCTCATCTCGGCCGGTGCCGCCCGCGAGGACGAGGTCATCGATAGGGCCATCCGGCCCAGGAAGCTGGCGGATTACACCGGGCAGGATCACGTCTGCGACCAGATGGAGATCTTCATCGAGGCCGCCCGCCAGCGCGGGGAGGCCCTCGATCATCTGCTGATCTTCGGCCCACCCGGGCTTGGCAAGACCACGCTCGCGAATATCGTGGCCAACGAGATGGGGGTTAACATCAAGACCACCTCGGGCCCGGTGCTGGAGAAGGCCGGCGATCTCGCCGCCCTGCTCACCAACCTCGAACCGAACGATGTATTGTTCATCGACGAAATCCACCGCCTCAGCCCCGTGGTGGAGGAGGTGCTCTATCCGGCCATGGAGGATTACCAGCTCGACATCATGATAGGAGAGGGGCCTGCCGCCCGCTCCATCAAGCTCGATCTCCCTCCCTTCACCCTGATCGGGGCCACCACCCGGGCCGGCTCCCTGACCAGCCCCTTGCGTGACCGCTTCGGGATAGTCCAGCGCCTCGAGTTCTACAACGTCAAGGATCTCACCGACATCGTCTCCCGCAGCGCCCGCTGCCTCGGGCTCGACATGTCGGGGGACGGGGCGCTGGAGGTGGCTCGTCGCTCCCGGGGGACCCCGCGGATTGCTAACCGTCTGTTAAGACGGGTGCGGGATTTCGCCCAGGTGAAATCCGATGGTCGCATTGATGGACCCATAGCGGCCCGTGCCATGGACATGCTGGACGTGGACAATGAGGGGTTCGACTTCATGGACCGCAAGCTATTGTTGGCCGTCATCGACAAGTTTATGGGGGGGCCAGTGGGTCTCGACAACCTGGCCGCCGCCATAGGGGAAGAGAAGGACACCATAGAGGACGTGCTGGAGCCTTATCTGATCCAGCAAGGCTATCTGCAACGTACACCCAGAGGGCGGATCGCGACACCGAGAGCTTATGCGCACTTTGGCCTGCAACGGCCAGATGAGCAGTAAAAGCAGCCTTTTGAACGACAAACCGCCCCCAGGGCGGTTTTTTATTATCCGGGCAAAAAAAAGCCCACGGCGGATGCGGTGGGCAAAGACAATTCAGGATGGATGTTCACAGACAGTGAGTGCGTCTGCAGACCGGTCGGGAAAAAACAGAGGAGCCGTCGCGAGGCCTCAGAGTCGGTTCATTTGATAGAGTTGAACGAACGAAAGCTTGTAGTAACGGATGGTCTTGGCAACAAACTTTTTCATCATTAATCCCAACAAACAGGTTCGAAATGTTCATCGAATACGTACCGGGAACCCGGAATGACCGGCCTGTATCCAGAGGTGTGCCCTCACTGCGAGGCGCATTGTAGGAGCTCTTGCCGGGTCGGACAAACAAGAAAATCTATGTGTTTCGGATTAGATAAATTAATGACTTTGCGAGATAGCCCTATCCGCATAAACATGTGTTTTTGTTGGTTTTAAATTGATTTCATGATGGCCTGCACCATTCTTGAAATATCGGATTGATAAGGGCTTGCCTGCTCATCTCGTCTATTTGTTTAACAGAATTGAAACTATTTTGACGAGAGTTAAAATTGATTTAAATCAAGTGTTTACGGTTTAATGTTTTTTGTGAGCAAGCTCCCAAAATTAATGGGAAACGGCTTGTAAGTTGCCTTGAAAAGGCATGTATTGATGATGGGTTTACATTGATTTCAATCAAATAAAGATGATATAAAACAGCCATCATTATAGGCGAGAATAGAACTGCAGTTAATGTTTACCAGATGTTAAACATTAGCTTTTTTTGTTCCTCTATATTGCCTTGTTGTTAATATGGTGGCAGTCGAATCCGGTCAGTCCGCGAGGGGTGATCGACCATTCGGGGACTTCCAATGGAAGCTTTGTCCTTAAAACTTAAAATAGCCGTGCCAATAATCGGTGAGGAAACATCATGATTGCTGAGCATGTGGTAGACCTATCGCGGTTCCAATTCGCTGCGACGGCCCTTTATCACTTCCTGTTTGTACCCCTGACGCTGGGAATGGCCTTCCTCCTGGCGATCATGGAGTCTGTCTATGTGATGACCAACAACACAGTGTACCGGGACATGACCAAGTTCTGGGGCAAGTTGTTTGGTATCAACTTTGCCCTTGGGGTTACCACCGGGCTCACCATGGAGTTTCAGTTCGGTACCAACTGGGCTTACTACTCCCACTATGTCGGCGATATCTTCGGGGCCCCGCTGGCCATCGAAGGCTTGATGGCCTTCTTCCTGGAGTCCACCTTCGTCGGCATGTTCTTCTTCGGTTGGGATCGCCTCAGCAAGCGCCAGCATCTGGCGGCAACCTGGCTGATGGCACTCGGGACCAACCTCTCCGCCCTCTGGATCCTGGTCGCCAACGGCTGGATGCAGAACCCGGTCGGCGCCGAGTTCAACTTCGAATCCATGCGCATGGAGATGGTGAGCTTCGCCGATCTGGTGTTCAACCCGGTGGCGCAGGTCAAGTTCGTCCACACAGTGGCGGCGGGCTATACCACGGGCGCCATGTTCGTGCTGGGCATCTCCTCCTACTACCTGCTGAAGAATCGTGATGTGGCCTTCGCCCGTCGCTCCTTCGCCATTGCGGCCGCGTTCGGCATGGCCTCCATCCTCTCCGTGCTGGTGCTGGGTGACGAGTCCGGCTACGAGACCGGAGAAGTGCAGAAGGTGAAGCTGGCGGCCATCGAGGCCGAGTGGAACACCGAGCCGGCCCCCGCGTCCTTCACCCTGTTCGGCATTCCGAACCAGGAAGAGATGCGCACCGACTACGCCATCAAGATCCCTTATGCCCTCGGCATCATAGCGACCCGTTCCCTGGACGGTCAGGTGACCGGTCTCAAGGATCTGAAGAGCGAGCATGAAGTGCGCGTGCGCAGCGGCATGACCGCCTACGATCTGCTGACCAAGCTGCAATCCGGCGACAAGTCAGACGAGACCCGCGCTCGCTTCGACGAGGTGAAGCAGGATCTGGGCTACGGTCTGCTGCTCAAGCGTTACACCACCAACGTGACCGACGCGACCGACGATCAGATCAAGGCCGCCGTGGATGACTCCATCCCGCAGGTGCTGCCGCTGTTCTTCGCCTTCCGCATCATGGTTGCCTGCGGCATGTTGATGCTGGTGCTGATCGGTCTGGCCTTCTATGACAGCACTCGCCACAAGATCGGTGAGCGCAAGTGGTTGCTCAAGGCGCTGCTGTACGGCATCCCGCTGCCCTGGATCGCCATCGAGGCAGGCTGGTTTGTCGCCGAGTACGGTCGCCAACCCTGGACCATCGCCGAGATGCTGCCGACCTCAGTCTCCGCATCCAATATCCCTGCGTCCGAGATCTGGTTCTCCCTGATCGGGATCTGCCTGTTCTACACCGTACTGCTGATCATCGAGATGTACCTGATGTTCAAGTATGCGCGTCTGGGCCCAAGCAGCCTGAAGACGGGCAAGTACCACTTCGAACAGAGCAAGGCATAAGGAGAGTAACCCATGTTTGATTACGAAATGTTGCGTCTGGTCTGGTGGGTGTTGGTCGGCGTGCTGCTGATCGGCTTCGCCATCACCGACGGCTTCGATATGGGGGTCGGTGCCCTGCTCCCCTTCGTCGGCAAGAAGGATGTGGAGCGTCGGGTGATGCTCAACACCATGGGGCCGCACTGGGAAGGCAACCAGGTCTGGCTGGTCACCGCGGGCGGTGCCCTGTTCGCGGCCTGGCCCATGGTCTATGCGGCGGCCTTCTCCGGCTTCTACATCGCCATGATCCTGACCCTGATGGCGCTCTTCTTCCGTCCGGTCGGCTTCAAGTACCGCTCCCTGCTGGAAGGCGCCCAGTGGCGCACCAGCTGGGACTGGGCGCTGTTCGCCGGTAGTGCCATTCCCCCCGTCATCTTCGGGGTGGCTTTCGGCAACCTGCTGCAAGGGGTTCCCTTCAGCTTCAACCAGTTCCTGATGCTGACCTACCACGGCAACTTCTTCGGCCTGCTCAACCCGTTCGGTCTGCTGGCTGGCCTGGTGAGCCTGTTCATGATAGTGACCCAGGGCGCTGCCTGGCTGATGATGAAGACCGAAGGTGAAGTGCTGGCCCGCTCCCGCACCGCCGCCATGATCTTCTCCCTGCTGACCCTGGTGCTGTTTGCCCTGGCCGGTGTCTGGGTGAGCGGCATGGATGGCTATGTGATCGTGGGCGCCGTCGCTACCGACGCCGTCACCAACCCGCTTCACAAGGAAGTGGTGGTGCAGGCCGGAGCCTGGATGCAGAACTACAACCTCTACCCCTGGATGATTGCCGCCCCCGTACTGGGTCTGGTGATGAGCCTGCTGACCGCGCTTGCGGCCAAGCTGGGCAAGGGCTGGATGGCATTCCTGTTCTCCTCCCTGGCCATTGCCGGCATCATACTGACCGCGGGCTTCTCCATGTTCCCGTTCGTGATGCCCTCCAGCCTGGAGCCGTCCCAGAGCCTGACCATGTGGGATGCCACCGCCTCCTTCAACACCCTCAAGGTGATGACGGTAGTCGCAGTCGTCTTCGTACCGACAGTGCTGGCTTACACCATCTGGACCTACATCAAGATGTTTGGCCGGGTGAGTAACAAGCACATCGAAGACAACCAACAATCGCTCTACTAAGAAGGTGCCCTGATATGTGGTATTTCACCTGGATCCTGGGGCTGTTGCTGGCCTGTGCGTTTGGGATCATCAATGCGCTCTGGTTGGAGCACACCGAGAACCTGGATCGTCAGATCGATGAAGACAAGTGACAGGCTCGCCCGGCTGGCCGCTCCCCTGGAGCGCCAGCCATGGCAAGGTCTGATGTTGCTGGCGGCGGCCCTGCTGGGCGTCGCCATCTTGCAGGCACCGAATCTGGTCGCCACCAACACCAGTGACCACGGTCTCTGGCTGGCCCCCTGGCTGATGTGGGCGGTCTGCTGCGGCGTCATGCACGGACTGGGATTCCACCCCCGCAGCCTGGTCGGGCGCCTGCTGTTTTTCCCCTGGCTCGCCTTGCCAAGCCTGTTGTACGGGCTCTGGCTGACCAGCGGTTATTACCTGCCATAAACACAGAGGGAGGCCAGACATTTTCTGCCTCCCTCTGCTTTTGTACCCCGCAGTGCGGCCGTGGTTTTGCCCCCGGCGGATGGGCCGTTATTGCCTGCCATAAAAAACAGGGGGAGATGGGATTTCCCTGTCTCCCCCTGCTTCTTTCCTATTCAGCCCTGCGCTATGATAGCCCCCCATCTGACTGTCGAATGGATCACAGATTTTTATGGGGGAAGTCTCTGAGTTTCCGGTACGTGTCTACTACGAAGACACAGACGCCGGAGGCATCGTCTACAACGCCAATTATCTCAAGTTTATGGAACGGGCTCGCACCGAGTTCCTGCGCGCCGGCGACATCGAGCAAGATGTCCTGTTGCAGGCGGGGATCGCCTTCGTGGTGAGTCGCACCGAGATCGATTTCCGCTCCGCGGCCCGCTTCAATGAACTGCTGACCGTATTGACGCAAGTGACTGAAGTGAAACGTGCTTCCATGCGCTTTTCACAGCAGATCCTGGCGGCCGATGGACGACTGATCACCCAGGCCATGGTACAGATTGCCTGTGTCAGTCATCCGCAAATGAAACCTGTTGCAATACCTGAAAAAATCAAGGGAGTGCTGTTAAGTGCACGCTGAAATTTCGTTTATTGGTCTGTTCTGGCAAGCCAGTCTGCTGGTGAAACTGGTCATGATGACCCTGATGGGCATGTCGGTCGTCTCCTGGGCGCTGATCATCCAGCGTTCCAAGGTCATCAAGGCGGCCAACCTCGCCTCGGAGCAGTTTGAAGACAGATTCTGGTCTGGCGTCGACCTCAACCGTCTCTATCAGGAGTCCTCCTCCCGCCGCGATGACATCGAAGGCATGGAAGACATCTTCTATTCCGGCTTCAAGGAGTATGCCCGCCTGCTCAAGGCCGGTGCCCGTGGCCAGGATGCGGTGATGGACGGTACTTACCGCGCCATGCGCGTCTCTCTGTCCCGTGCGGTGGACGAGCTGGAATCCAACCTGCCAGTGCTGGCGACCGTCGGCTCCATCAGCCCCTATATCGGCCTGTTTGGTACCGTATGGGGCATCATGAACGCCTTTATCGCCCTGGGCCAGGTGCAGCAGGCGACCCTGCAGATGGTGGCACCGGGCATCGCGGAGGCGCTGATCGCCACCGCCATGGGTCTGTTCGCGGCCATTCCCGCGGTTATTTTCTATAACAGATTCACCAACAAGGTGGAGAAGCTGGAGAACGCCTACGCCAACTTCATGGACGAGTTCACCACCATACTGAACCGTCAGATTGCACAGCAGCAGGGTGACAAGTAAATGCAAACCTATCAGCGGATCCGGCGCAAGAAGGTCGCCGAGATCAACGTGGTGCCCTATATCGACGTCATGCTGGTGCTGCTCATCATCTTCATGGCGGTAACGCCGGTGATCACGCAGGGGGTCAAGGTGGACCTGCCCCAGGCGGAGTCCGAGCAACTGCCCGAGGACGCCAAGCCCCCCTTCATCGTCAGCGTCAACACCGAGGGTGAGTACGTCATCAAGGCTGGTGAGGCGGATGACGAACCAGTGCCAAGCGGCACGCCCGAGGCGATGCAGCAATACATCACCGAGAAGGCCATGGGCTATCTGGCCATCAACCAGAATGCTCCCGTGGTAGTGGCGGGTGACAAGTCCGTGCGTTACGAAGAGGTGATCCTGCTGATGGTGGCCCTCAAGAAAGCCGGTGTGCCTCAGGTTGGCCTGATGACGGATCCGGTGAACTGACGGAGATGGATGTGAAGCGTGGTATTTCCGGTTATCTCGTCGCGTCGCTGCTGCTGCATCTGATCATCGGCATCATACTGCTGGTCGGGGTCGACTTCAGCAAGCCCAAGCGCCCCGAGTCGAAGGGACAGATCGTCAATGCGGTGATGCTGGACAGCGAGTTCCTGGAGCAACAGGCACAGCAGATCCAGCAGCAGAAAGCTCAGCCTAAGGCTGCCCAGCAGCAGAAAGAGAAGGACAAGGAAGACGCCGATCAGGCCCGGCGCGAGCTGGCGAAGGAGCAGGAGCGTCTGCGCATCGCCGAGACCAAGCGCAAGGAGGCCGAGGAGGCCACCCGCAAGGCCGAGACCGAGAAGCAGAAGAAGGTAGCCGAGCAGAAGCAGGCGGAAGAGCAGGCCCAGAAGGCCGAGGAGGCCCGCAAGCTGGAGGCGCAGAAGACCAAGCAGGCTGAAGCCAAGCGCCAGGAAGAGGAACTCGCCAAGGCGCTGGCGCTCAAGAAAAAGAAAGAAGAGCTGGAGAAGAAGCAGGCCGAAGAGAAAGCCAAGGCGAAGGCGGATGCGGCCAAGAAGGCTGAAGCCGACAAGAAGGCCAAGGCGGAAGCCGAGAAGAAGGCCAAGGCTGAGGCAGAGAAAAAGGCTGCAGATGAAGCCGCCAAGAAGGCAAAAGCTGACGCAGAGAAGAAGGCGAAGGCCGAGGCTGACAAGAAGGCCAAGATAGAGGCGGAGCGCAAACGCAAGGCGGCCGAGGAGGCCAAGCTGCAGAAAGAGATGGAAGCCATGATGCAGCAGCAGCTGGAGGCTGAGGCCAGTTCCCGCAGCCAGGCCGCATCGGCTGCCGCCAAGGGGGAGGTCGACAAGTACGCCGCCCTCATCAAGGCAACGGTCGAGCGCTACATGATTTTGGATCCCACCATGCGGGGCAAAACCTGTACTATCGGTGTCAAATTGGCCAGTACCGGCTTCGTCATCTCGGTGGACAACGGCCAGGGTGACCCGGCGGTCTGCCGCTCCGGCAAGGCGGCTGTGCTGAAGGCGAATCAGTTGCCGGTGCCGAAGGATCCGGCGGCGTTCGAGATGTTGAAGGAGTTTAACCTCAAGTTAGAACCGAGCATCTAGACGTGATAAAACGGGGTCATTGACCGTGGTTGGCAGCATCTGCTGATAAAGGAATTTCACCTCTCATTTTTATTGGAACAGAGTATTTAAGCCATGATAAGAAAAGTGTTTTTTGCTTTGGTTGGCTGCCTTCTGCTAGGCCAGAGCGCTCAGGCGGCCTTGGACATCGTCATCACCGGCGGTATTGACAGTGCGCGCCCCATCGCCATCGCCCCCTTCAAGTGGGAAGGCAATGGTCAACTGCCACAGGACATCGCAGAGGTGGTCTCCAACGACCTGATGCGCAGCGGCAAGTTCAAGCCGCTGGCCCGTGGCCAGATGCCGCAGACCCCGAGCACCAGCGGCGAGATCAACTTCGCCCCCTGGGCGTCCCAGGGTGTGGAGGCCGTGGTGGTCGGTTCCATCGCGGCGGTCGGTGATGGCACCTACAAGATCAACTTCGAGCTGGTCGACGTGCTGAAGGGCCAGCTGGCCAAGACCCAGGGCGGGGAAGCGAACGGCTACATCCTCGACAGCCGCATGGCGACCATACCGGGTGCCCAGATGCGCCAGTTCGCCCACCGCATCTCCGACATCGTCTACGAGCGTCTGACCGGTGAGCGTGGTGCCTTCCTTACCCGTCTGGCCTATGTCTCCGTCCAGCAGGGCACCCAGTTCCCGTACCAGCTGCGGATCTCAGATTACGATGGCTACAACGAGAAGACCCTGCTGCGCTCCCGCGAGCCGCTGATGTCACCGGCCTGGTCGCCGGATGGCAGCAAGCTGGCCTATGTGAGCTTCGAGAACCAGAAGTCCGAGATCTATGTGCAGGACATCTATACCCAGCAACGCAGCCTGATCACCAGTTTCCGCGGCATCAACGGTGCCCCCGAGTGGTCACCAGATGGTCGCCGTTTGGCTATTGTTTTGTCCAAAGATGGGCAGCCTGATCTCTATGTTGTTGATGTTGCTAGCAAGCAACTCACTCGAGTCACAAATAACCGTACCATAGACACCGAACCCTCCTGGATGCCGGACGGTCAAACTTTGCTGTTCACCTCTGAACGTGGTGGCAAACCCCAGATTTATAGCGTAAATTTGGCGACTGGCGTCACTCGCCGGATGACCTGGGAAGGGGATTCCAACCAGGGGGCATCCATCACGCCGGACGGCAAGTCCATGGTGATGGTGACCCGGGTTCAGGGACAATATCGCATCGCTCGCCAGGATATGGAGAACGGAGCCATGTTGGTACTGACCCAGAGTGCTCTGGACGAGTCGCCAAGTGTGGCACCCAATGGCAGCATGATCATTTATGCCACCATCTATCAGGGTCGTAAGAGTCTTGCGTTGGTATCGACCGATGGTCGCTTCAAGGCAGTGCTTCCGACCAGTAGCGGTGAAATTCGTGCACCAGCTTGGTCGCCCTTCTTGAATTGATAAAAAAATCGATTGTTTTTTGTTTTGT